>JAJZMN010000148.1 GCA_021850345.1 Actinomycetes bacterium
AGCGGGCTGCTCACCGCCGAGGCCTTCAGGGCCGTCGGCGGTCACGTCCTGCGCCGCGCCCCGCGGCGGGAAGCCGGTTGCGGGCTCGTCTGCGTCCAGATGCCGGCCCCGCCGCCGGGCGCGCCCGCGCGCCGGGGGCGCGCCGGGCGGGTCCGGCTCGCGGCCGGCCTGCTCGCGGCCGAGACGCGCGCCGAAGACGTCCTGGCGCGCACGGCGCCCCGCGAGCTGTGCGCGCTGATCGTGGACGCGGACCGCGCGCAGGTCGCCGAGATCGCCGCGGAGGTGCGCGCGGCCTTCGCGCTGTTCGCTGCGCTTTCTCGCGACGAGCCGGGCGGGCAGCGAGCCGGTGCGGTGCTCGTCGGCTGGGCTGTGCTCGGAGACCCCGCCGACGGGGGGAGCGACGGGCTGGACGGGTTGTGGCACGCGGCACAGGCGGCCGCGCGCTGAGAGCGCGGCGCTCAAGTCCGACAGCTCGCCGCCGATGAAGCGATCGGGCGGGAGTCGCCACGTGACGCGGAGGAAGCTTCGATGCTCGTTCTCCACAACCTGCGCGGGGAGCCGATCGCGATCAACGGCGTTCTCATCGAGCGCGTCGAGGGGGACACCGAGACCCACATCACGCTCACGAGCGGCACGAGCTATATCGTGCAGGAGACGCTCGAAGAGGTGGTGAGCTTCCAGCGCGAGGACCGCGCGGAGGTCCAGGCGGCGGCGATCCGCCGCCTGGCCGGCGAGGACCCGCCGCGCGCTCTGCACGGCGACACCCCGCTGCGTCTCGTCCACCCCGCCGCCGACGACGCGGAGGCCGACACGTGAAGGACACCTGGACGCCACTTGCCATCGCCGGCGGACTCGTCTGCGTGGTCATCGCGACGGTCCTCGACGGCAGCAGCCCCGCCGTTCTTGTCAAGCCGTCACCGATCATCCTGGTCTTCGGCGGGACGTTCTTCGCCGCGACGGCGGGCTTCATGAAGTCGGACCTGCCGAGCCTGAAGGCGATCTTGAAGCGGGCCACCAAGAGCGACGCCTATGACATCGAGATCGCGATCGAGGAGATGGCCCGGCTTGCGGCGATCGCGAAGAGCCAGGGGATCATGGCGCTCGACCGGGAGGCGCACGCCGTCGAGGACCCCTTCTTGCGCCGGGGCATCGAGCTCGCGGTCGACGGCGTGAACTCCGAGGAGATCCTCGAGGTTCTGGAGAACGACATCGCCGCGACCCAGGCGCGCCACAAGACGGGCGCCAAGGTCTTTTCCGACATGGGCGGGTTCGCGCCGACCCTCGGGATCATCGGGACCGTCATGGGACTCGTCCACGTGCTGGGCAACCTCTCGAGCCCGGGGAGCCTCGGGCCGGCGATCGGCTCGGCGTTCACCGCGACGCTCTGGGGCGTGCTGAGCGCCAACCTCGTCTGGATCCCGATCGCCAACAAGCTGCGGCGCGCGAGCGCGCTCGAGCTGCAGATCCGCCAGATGGAGATCGAGGGCCTCCTCGCGATCCAAGCCGGCGCGAGCTCGCGCTTCGTGCGCACCCGCATGGAGTCCTTCCTTGCGCCCCAGGAGCGGCGCCGGGGCGACAAGAAGGTGGTCGCCGCATGAGCCGCGTCGCGCGCCGCCGGCACCGCCACGGCGAGGAGGACGAGGGCGAGGACAACAACGAACGTTGGCTGCTCACCTACTCCGACATGATCACCCTGCTCCTCGCCCTGTTCATCGTCCTGTTCGCGATGAGCTCGATCGACCAGCGCAAGTTCCTCGCGTTCGAGCGCGGGTTGACGGCGACCTTCAACCCCTCCGCCGTCACCCGGTCGGGTTCGGCCGGCCTCCTGCAGCAGACGAGCCTCACCCAGTTCGCGCGGCCCAACGCCGTCAGCGTCGGCCGGCTCTCGGGCACGCTCAGCGAGAACGAGAGCCAGCTCCGCGAGATCGCGCGCCGGGTCGAGGTCGCCCTCGCGCGCCGGGGCCTGTCGGGCGCGGCCTCCGTCGCCCTGACGACCCGCGGGGTGATCGTCCAGGTGCTGGCCGACAAGGCCTTCTTCGCCACGGACTCGGCCGCGCTCGGCCCGGTCGGGACCGAGGTGGTCGACACGATCGCCGCGGTCGTCCGCAGCGCGGCGAACGACCTCGTCGTCGAGGGCTACACCGACAACGTCCCGATCACCGGCGGTCCCTACGACTCGAACTGGGAGCTGTCCGCAGCCCGCGCAGCCAACGTGGCCGACCGCCTCAACGTCGTCGACGGCCTCGCTGCGACCCGGCTGTCCGCGCAGGGCTACGGCCAGACCCACCCTCTCGCCTCGAATGCGACGGCGGCGGGGCGGGCCGAGAACCGCCGGGTCGACGTGACCATCTTGAGCCTGGGAGCCGCGTGATGCCCGAGATCGCCTCTGCCCCCTCCACCCCGGCCGCCCAGGCGGCCGCGGCGCGCCTCGCCGCCATGCGCCCCCCGGCGGCACCCGGCGGGCACGCCGGCGATGCCGGTGCGCCGGGAGCCGCCACGACCAAGTCCGCGACAGCGCCGCCCGAGGCCGACAAGGCCAAGCGCAAGATCTCCAAGAAGGCGATCCTGATCGCGCTCGTGGTGCTCGCCGCCGGCTATGTCGCCAAGACCAAGCTTTTGAAGACGCACTACGCAGCCGGACAGAAGGTCCCCCTCGGGGCCATCGTCCCGCTCGGGACGATCACGACCAACCTCTCCGACGGCCATCTCGCGCAGGTCAGCCTCAGCCTCCAGCTGACCGCGCCGGCGAGCACCAAGCTCGTGGCCGGGGACCAGGACATGCTGACAGCGACCGCGGTGAGCGACCTCGGCGCGCAGACCTACAACGGCTTGATCCTGCCGGCGGGACGCGCGGCGCTGCGCGCGCAGCTGCTGGCGGGTTTTCGCGCCGACCTTGGAACCGCGGACGGCGCACCCCAGGTCGCCGCCGTCTATGTGACCCAGTTCATCCTGCAGTAACGCCGTCGCGCGCAAGCACCGCCCGCGGCGCCCTCAAGATGGGGGGCGCCCCTGCCGATGGTAGAGGGGTATGGAGACCCAGGAGTCTGTGCTCGACACGCTGGCGACGGCGATCGCCCGGCAGGTGGAGGCGCTCGAGAGCCTGCGCTTCCGCTTCGAGGTGCAGCAGATGATGCTGTCCGCCGGACGCTCGCGCTGGATCGGCGAGACGACCCGCGAGCTCGAGGGGGCGATCGCGTCGGTGCAGCTGTGCGACGAGGCCCTGCGCGCCGGGCTCTGCGACGCCGCCGTGCACGCGGCGGGCCTCTCGCCCGAGGCGACCCTGCGCGAGGTCGCCGAGGCGGTCGGCGAGCCGTGGTCCTACATCTTCCACCAGGCCCGCGACGAGCTGCGCCACGCGATCGAGCGGGTCGGCGCGCTCTGCGCGGAGAACCGCAAGCTCCTCGCCCGCGGGTTCCTGGCGACGAGCGAGGCGCTCGCGCTCCTCGGCGTCGCCCCGGCTGGCCTCGCGTACGACGCCTCGGGTGCGCCCCTGCGCGCCGCGGCCGGCGGCGCCACCTTGTTCAACGCGCGGGCCTGAGATGGACGGCGCGCTCTCCATCGCGTCCTCGGCCCTCGGGGCGGCGACGACCGAGATCGGCGTCACCTCCGAGAACCTCGCGAACGCGCAGACGTCAGGGTATGTGAGCGAGAGCGCTCAGCTCGCCGCCCAGGCGGGCGGCGATGCGCTCGGCGTCGGCGCGGGGGTGCTCGTCACCGGCGTCACCCGCCAGAGCGATCCACTGCTCGCGGCGAACAACCTGCAGGCGCAAGGCGCGCTCTCCAGTCTCGCCGCCCTCCAGCAGGTGACGACCGGCATCGAGAACGTCTTCCCCCTCGGCCAGTCCTCCGGCGCGGACGCGAGCGGCACCCCGACGAACACGAGCGTCGCGGGACAGCTCGCGACCTTCTGGTCCTCCTTCGACGGCGTTGCGCAGGACCCCTCGGCCCTCGCGCCGCGCACCGCCGTGGTGGACAACGCGGCGGGCCTCGTGGCGAGCCTCAACGAGGCCGCCACCCAGCTGGGCCAGCTCGGGACGGACACCGCCGCGCAGCTCGCGGGCCAGATCTCACAGGTCAACACCCTGCTCGGCGACGCCGCCGGGCTGAACGCGCAGATCGTGGCGGTCAAAGGCGGTGGGGGCGATCCCAACCAGCTCCTCGACCAGCTCGACGCGCTGAGCACCAAGCTCGCCGGCCTCGTCGGGGCGAGCGTCCAGATGCAGCCCAACGGCTCCGCGTTGATCTCGATCGGCGGCGTCGCGGTCGTCCAGGACAGCGAGGTCACCAAGCTCTCCACGGCGACCGCGCTCGGGACGGTCGCGACGCCGGCTGGTCCGGTGTCGGCCCCCGTGACGACGGTGACGGCCGACCAGGGCGCGGTCGTGGTGCCGGTGAGCGGCGGCTCGGTCGCCGGGCTGCTCTCGGGACTCAACCAGGCGCTCCCGGTCGCGACCGGCGAGCTGAACCAGGTCGCGACGAACCTCGCGACACTCGTCGACAACCAGCTGGCAAAGGGCGTCACGGCGTCGGGCACGCCGGGCGCAGCACTGTTCACGATCAACGGGGGGACGACCCCGCCGACAGCTCCGATCACCGCCGCGACGATCAGCGTCAACCCCGCGGTCCAGGCGAACCCGGACCTGCTCGCGGCGGCCACCAACCCCACGGCCGCGGCGAACGACGGGTCGAATGCGGCGGCCATCGCCGAGCTCGCGAACGCGACCGGCTACACCACGAGTCCCGACGTCGCGTACCAGCAGCTCGTCCAGGACGTCGGCGCGGAGGCGCAGAACGCGACGACCCAGGTCGCCGCCCAGAGCGCCGTCGCCCAGCAGGCCGAGCAGGCGCTGGCGGCGGTGAGTGGCGTCAACCAGAACACCGAGCTCACGAACCTGATGCAGTTCCAGTCGTCCTACCAGGCCTCCGCCAAGCTCGTCGGCGTGATCGACACCACGCTGCAGTCCCTTCTGGCCGCGGTGTGAGGGCGGAATGACCAGCATCCTTCCCACGGCACCAGTGGTCATCACCCCGAACGTCCTCGCCTCGACCCTCGACGCCGGGCTGCTCGGGGACCAGGCGCAGATGGCGACCCTGCAGCAGCAGATCGCGACGGGCAACGCCATCGTCAAGGCGTCCGACGACCCGGCCGGCGCGGCGACGATGCTCCAGCTCCAGGCGGGCCTGCAGCGCGCCGGGCAGTATGCACAGAACGCGCAGAACGGCGTCGGGTGGCTGACACTCGCGAACTCGACCGTCTCGTCGATGCTCAACCAGCTCCAGTCCGTCCTCAGCCTCGTCGAGGGCGTGAGCGGCTCGGCTCTCACGGGCCAGCAGGCCACGCTCACGAGCACCGCGGACCAGGTGAGCGGAGCCCTCGCCCAGCTGCGCAACCTCGCGAACACCACCTATGAGGGCAACCAGCCGCTCTTTGCCGGAACGGGCAACGCGACGGCGGCCTACGACGCGAGCGGCAACTACGTCGGCGGCGGCGCGGCGCCGGCGCGCACCGTGGCGCCGGGGACCACGGTTTCCGCCTCGGTCACCGGACCCGAGATCTTCGGGTCGGGCCCCACCAGCGTGATCGGGCCGAGCGGGGTCCTCGAGAACATCGTGAGCGACCTGAACACCGCCACGACGGCGTCGCTGCAGGACCTGCGTCAGAACCAGCTGCCGGCCCTGCAGGCGGCCCTTTCGACCGTCGAGGACGCGGCCGGCACCCTCGGCGCGAACCAGCAGCAGATGGAGGGCTTCGCAACCCAGGCGACGGCCTCCACGGCCGCCCTCGAGCAGGAGCTCGGCTCGCTGCAGTCGACCAACATGGCTCAGGCGATCACCAGCCTGCAGCTGCAGCAGAACGCGTACCAAGAGGCGCTCTATGCGACCTCGCAGCTCTCTGCCGATTCGCTCGCGAAGTACCTGTGAGAGCCAGCCCCAGAAAGAGGCCATGTCCGCCACCTTGCTCCTCGAGCCCGAGCACGCCCCGGGCGTCGCGACGATCGAACTCGGCGTCATGCTCGCCCGCCCCCTGGCCGGCTTCCCCCGGTCGCGTCGCTTCCGCCTGCACGGTCTCGGCGAGGCCTACCTCCCCTTCGTGGGGCTGAGCTCGCTCGATGAGCCGCTCGCCTTCATCGTGGTCGCCCCGGGGCTCTTCTTCGACGACTACGTCTTCGAGGTCCCCAAGGAGGACGTGGAGCTGCTCGGGCTGGACAACAGCGACGACGCCCGCGTCGTCGTGCTCGTCAGCCGGACCCCGGGCGCGGCGCCGACGGCGAATCTCATGGGCCCGCTCGTCATCAACCGGCGTTCCGGCGCCGCGACCCAGGTCGTGCTCAGCGACGGCCGCTACCGCGCCGCCGTCGCGCTGGAGGCCGAAAGACGTCTCAGCGGCGCCTGAACGCCGCGCTCAGATCCGCAAGCTCCTCAGGGGTCCAGGCGCGCCCGGCGTCGGTGTTGGCGGCCTCGAGCTCGCGCCAGACCTCTTCGCGCAGCACGCGCACCTCCCGGGGTGCGTCGATTCCGAGTTTCACCTCGCCCCCGCTCGCGGGGAAGGCGGAGAGCACGACCGGCGCCACGAGCGCGGCACAGCCGAGCTCGAGCTCGGCCCGCTCGGGTGCCGTGGCCCGCAGGGTCACCTGGAGGCCCGGGAAGACCAGCGCTTCCCCGGGACGGCGGTTGACGAGCAGAACGGTGGCGTCATCGGCCGCGCACTCGACGCGGATCGCCCAGCTCTCTGGCTCCGCGGCGACGGCGCGCGGCCCGCGCACGGCGATGCAGGCCTCGGCGTCGGTGCTGAGGACCACCGCGAGCCCGATCGGCTGAGCGATCCCCGGCGCGGCGAACTGCAGCCACGCACGCTGATCCTCGAGGCCCGTCACGACGACGCGCAGCCCCCCGTCGAAGACGATCGCCTCCCCCGGCCGCCTGCGCAGCACGAGCATCGCACCCTCCCCGACCGGCCAGACCAGGCCGATGCTACCGCCCGGCAGGGAGCAGACCCTGCCGACGCCGGGGCGCTCAGTCCCGCTCGGGTCCGGGGAGGTCGCCGCGCGAGGCCGTGAGCCCCCGCGCGCCACGCACGCGCTCGAGACGAGCGTGGAGCTCGCGCTGGCGGGCCTGGCGCGCATAGGTGTCGATCGTCCGCTCCAACACCGCGCCGACGCCCCAGGCGAGCGCGAGCGCGAGCGCGACGTGCACCAGCGCGGTCGTGAGCCCGACGCCCCCGGTGAGCGCCTGGACAAGCGAGGGCGCCGACAGCGCGAGCGCGCCGATGAGCACCAGTTCGAAGCGCCGCACGCCCTGGATCACCCCTGGCCCTGGCGGCGCTCGAGGGCGGTCGCGAGGGTCCTCTCCCACGCCGGCGCATCCGCGCGACCCCCGCCGAGCCGGACGATCGGCGGGCCGGCGCCGAGGGCCGTCGCAGGGGTGAGCGTGTCGGCGAGGTCCTCCAGGATGAGGCCGTCGACGCCGCCGAGGGCATGGCAGCGATGGGCGAGGTCTTCGGGCTTGGTGCCCGCCGCGGCGACGAGGAAGGTGACGGAGAACTCGCCGGCGGCGAGGACCGCGCGCGCCCATGCGAGCTCCGTTGGGCCGGTGGCCGGGAGAAAGACGGCGACGACGCCGACGCGGCCGCGCCGCCATCCACCCTGCAGGTCCGCCACCTCGTCGGGATGGTGCGCGACCCGGTGCCCGCTGTCGGGTGCCCGGCGGCGGCGGGGAGAGACCTCGGCGATCGCCTCGGGCGCACAGCCGACCTCCTCGGCGATCGCACGGGCCTGGGCGCGGGCGCGTGCCGGCGGCCCGATGACGGCGACGAGGCTTCCCGCGGTGTGCGGGAGCGGTCGCGGCGACGACAGGAGCGTCGCCGCCTCGGCGAGGCTCGTCGCGCGCCGGGCGAGCTCTGACGCGAGCGGACGGGGCACGCCGGCAAAGAGGAGCTGGCCCGCGAGCGTCCCGTCCGTTGTGCGCTCCGGGCCGCGGGACGCCGCGTGGTTCTCCCCGGGCGCGGGCGCGCCGGGGTCCGCCGCCCGGGGGGGCTGCGGAGGGCTCGGCGCGATGGGGGAGTCGGTCGCGCCGAGTGCGGCCATCGCGGTCGCGGGGTCCTCGCCGAGGGAGCCGGCGACGCGTTCGAGCAGGGCGTCGAAGCTCCCCGGGGAGGTCTCGGCGACCTCGAGGCGGTCCTCGGTCGCCTCGACGAGCGCGTCGAGCGCGTGCGCCGTCGCGCTCGCCGCGACTGGCGCGGCGCCGGCGCGGGGGAGAGGCCGACCAGGCGTCGGCGCCGCGTGCTCCTGGCGCGGTCCGGCGCGCAGTCCGGCGAGGCAGGCGTCGCCGGCCGTTGGCCTTGCCGCCGCAACGGGGGCAGCCGGCTCGGGCGCGAGGACCTCGATGCGGTAGTGGAGCTTCGCGAAGAACCCGAAGAGGCCGCCCCGGCGGACGGCCGTCGGCTCGCTGATCCGCACGTCGGTGCCGTGCGCGCTCCACGCCTCGAGCAGCAGGCGCTCGGGATCGGGTCCCTCAAACACCAGCGGCTGCACGGACATCTCCCACCACCCCGATCCTCTCCAGCTGGACCTGTCTTCCGATCTCCCCGACGGCCATCACCGCCAGGCGCGCCAACGCGGCTGCGAACAGCCGGGCGAGCGCCGGGCGCAGCGCGGCGGCGACGACGAGCACCGGCTCGCGCATCTGGCGCTGACCGAGGTCATACAGGCTGCGGACCTCGCCCACGAGGTGCTCGGTCAGTGCCGGGTCGGCCACGAGAAGCGTCCCGGTATCGGTGACCCGCAAGGCGGCGAGCAGCTGTTGTTCGAGCGTGGCGTCAAGGGTGATGACCGCGAGCTTGTTGTCGCGGGCGTGCTGGGCCGTGATGAGCGGTCCGAGCGCCTGGCGCGCGGCTTCGACGAGGCTCTCGGTCGTCTTGTTTGGCTGGCGCGCCCGGGCCGTCACCGCCTCGGTGATGCGGACGAAGTCGGTGATCGGTACGCCCTCGTCGACCAGTGCCGCACAGACGCGGTGCAGCTCGGCGAGGGGGACCTGGGCAAGCTTCAGCTCCTCGACGACGGCGGGGTCGGTCGCCTTCAGGGCGTCGAGGAGGATCTGGATCTGCTGGGTGGACACGAGCGCGCCCGCGTTCGCGACCACGACCTCGGCGAGATGGGTGATGATCGCGGACGACGGGTCGATCGGGGTGACCCCGGCGACGGCGATCGCGTGCTGGCGTGCCTCGGCGGGGATCCACTTCGCCGGGAGGCCGAAGGCGGGCTCGACGGTCGCGATGCCCGGCAGCTTGTCGATCCCCGGGCCGATCGCGAGCATCCGGCCCGGATGGGCCTCGCCGCGTGCGATCTCGACGCCGTTCACGCGCACGGCGTAGGTGTTCGGGGGCAGCGTGATGTTGTCCCGGGTGCGTACCGTCGGGATCACAAAGCCGCGCTCGCGTGCCAACTTACGGCGCAGGCCGCGGACGCGCTCGAGCAGGTCGCCGCCGCGCGCGGGATCCGCGAGGGGGGTGAGGTTGGCGGCGAGCTCGAGCTCGAGACGCTCCGCGCGCATCTCGGCCGCGAGCGCCTGGGGCGTGTCGTGCGCGTGGGGATCGACGGGCTCGCCGGCCTCGGCCGCGCTCTCCGCCTCAACAGCAAGCGCCGCGCGCAGGCGGCGCGCGAGCAGGAGCAGGGCGCCGCCGATCAGGAAGAAGGGGATGTGGGGGAGCCCGGGCACGAGCGCGAGCAACGCGAGGGCCGCGCCGGCGAGCTGCAGAGCCCGGGGCTGGCTGCGGAACTGGCGGACGACGTCATTGCCGAAGTCGCTCTCGTCCTCGCTCGTGCCCCGGGTGACGATGAGGCCGGTTGCGATGGAGAGGAGCAGCGCGGGGATCTGGGAGACCAGACCGTCGCCGACCGAGAGGATCGAGTAGGTGTGGACCGCCGCCGCGGGGGAGAGGTGGCGCTGGAGCACCCCGATCGCGAAGCCGCCGATCAGGTTGATGAAGGTGATGACGAGGGCCGCGATCGCGTCGCCACGGACGAACTTGGAGGCGCCGTCCATGTTGCCGTAGAACTCGGAGGCCTCGTCGATCTCGCGCCGGCGCCGGTGGGCCTCCTTCTCGTCGATGATCCCGGAGTTGAGCTCCCCGTCGATCGCGACGAGCTTCGGCCCCATCGCGTCGAGCGAGAAGCGCGCCGACACCTCCGAGACCCGGCCCGCCCCGTTGGTCACGACGACGAACTGGATGACGATGAGGATGAGGAAGACGACGAGCCCGACGAGCAGTTGGCCGCCGATGACAAAGCTCCCGAAGCTCTGGACGACGGTTCCGGCGTAGCCGTGCAGGAGCACGAGGCGCGTGACGCTGACGTTGAGGCCGAGGCGGAACATCGTCGCGACGAGGAGCAACGCGGGGAACGCCGAGAAGTCCTTCGCCTTGCGCACGTGCATCGCCGTGAGCAGGATCACGAGCGCGCCGGAGATGTTGATCGTGATCAACAGATCGATCACGAAGCTCGGCAGGGGAACCACGAGCATGATGACGATCACGATCACGGCAGCCGGCACGCCGAACATGCCGACTCTCTGGCGCGTCGTCACGCTGTCTTTACGTCGCGCCCGCCGGCGCCCTTGAGAGTCGGGCGGTGCGCGTTCCCACGGCGGCCCGGCGCCGCGGCCGCGCCCGCCGATCAGTTGCGGCCAGGGCTGGTGCCCGGGTCCCTGCAGCGCTGCCCGACCCACCCGAATGCGCCGGGTGCCGCCCCGAAGGGTCGCGCGGTTGGCCTTCGGGCGGTTCCAATACCGGGAGGTGCGCGCGCTCGGGTGCGCGGTGCGCCGGGGGGCCCGCCGTTCTGGGGACGCGACGGATCCCCCCAAGCTGCGGGGCCCGGCGCCGGCACTCAGGTCGCGTGCAGGACGGAGAGATCGAGGAGATCCGCGATGCGGGCCTCGGCGACCCCGCGCTGGTTGGTCTCGGCAAGGTCGCGTGCCCGCTCGAGCGACGCCGCGGCCTTCTTGCGGACCTGGGCGGGGTCGGTGACGACGCGTTCCATGGCCGCGACAAGTTCGTCGCCGACGACCTCTCGCCACCGGCTCTCCCGGAACAGCGGGATGTCCCAGTGAGCGGCGCAGGGGAGGCTGGTCGTGGGGACGAGGAACGACGTCTCCTCGTCGCAGAAGTCACGATGGCCGCCGTGGTCCGGGCAGATGACGGGCACCCCGGCCGCCATGGCCTCGAGGAACGGCAGACCGAAGCCCTCGCCGCGTGTCGGCAGAACGAAGGCGTCGCAGTGGGCGAGGAAGTTCTGCAGCCACACGTCGTCGACGCGTCCGGTGTGGAGACTGAGCGACGCGTGCACGTCGTCGAGCGTGGCGGCGTCGAGGACGCGCGCCGCCCACTGCCAGAACTGCTCCTCGGAGAGTCCCGAGGTCTTCACTTTGAGCTCGACGCCGTGGCCCCGCGCCCGAAGGGCCGCGTAGGCGCGGAGCAGAGCCTCGGGGTTCTTGCGCGGCTCGAAGTTGAACACCGACGTGAAGATCACCGGCCCGCCGCGCTCGGCGCCCGCGAAGTTGGCCCGGGCGTGCGGCGCGACCGCGACGCTCGGGGCGATGCGCACGACGCGCTGCGGGTCGCACCCTCCGGCGACCGCCGCACGCTCGACCTCTCGAGACATCGCCCACACCTCGTCGACCGGCGCGAGCGCCGCGCCGAGGTAGCCGGGGAGCGGGTGGGCTTCGAACGCGAGCCGGACGACGCGCTTGGCGGCCCGCACGCGCGCCAGCACGTCGGGGAGCCAGCCGACGGGCACGTCGATGACAGCGAGGCGGGAGCTGACCTCCAGCGCCTCGGA
The DNA here is from genome assembly GCA_021850345.1 of Actinomycetes bacterium. Next base: position 11,832 of record JAJZMN010000148.1, read on the forward strand.
GAAGGGCAGCGTTCCGGGGGGAGGATCGCTGCCCGCTTTCGCCTCGAGGTCGACGCGGATCGTCTCGACACCGAGAGCACGGATGCGCTCCTGGTCGAAAAGCGCCCGCCCGGCGCGCCCCATGCCGCTCTCGGAGGAGAACAGGCCGAAGTGGACAAGACGTGGCGGCGCCCCGACACGCACCGCGCGCGGCCGGCCGGGCGCCGGGCGCCGGCGCAGCCGGCCGACGGCGATGATGTCGAGGGGCGCGTCGGGCGCGAGCGAGCGGCAGCCGCCCGCGACGGGCGCGAGGCCGACGCTCTCGAGCATCCCCGTGAGCAGGCCGAGGGGATAGGGGCGAACGTGGGTGGGGTCGAGCCAGAAGTTGCTCTGCGCGACAACGTCTCTTGAGAAGTCCGGCGTCTGGACGACGAGGGTCCCCCCGTCGTTGAGGTGCGCAGCCGCCCACGACAGCACCTCCAGCGCCCGCTCGGGGGCGAGGTGCTCGATGATGTGGCCCATGAACACGCCGTCGACCATCACCTCCCCCAGCGCGTCGAGGTCGTCGGGGATCCAGCCCAGGGTCACCGAAAACCCCTCGGCCGCCAGCGCAGCGACGAGGTCGGCGTCGCCCTCGATGCCGGCGACGGACTTGCCCTGCGCCCGGAGGGTGCGCATCATCGCACCCTTGCCGCATCCGAGGTCGAGAACGCTCCGACACGACGAGAAGTAGGGGGAGATCGCCTGCGCGATGCGCGCGACCGCGTCGTGGCTGCCCTCGTGGCCGTGGACGACAGCGGGGACCTCTAGATTGTCACGCAGGGCGGCGACGAGGTCGAGGCGCCAGGGGGCCGCTGACCACAAGTCGGGCTGGGTCGCCGCGACGCTCTCGATGCGCCGGCGGGAGTGGCCGAGCTGGGGGTCGTCGCCGTGATGTCGGCGCCCGAGGTCCAGGACCTGCAGGGCGCTCTTCCAGTCGCCGACCCCGAGGAGCGCGCGCGCCGCGTCGATGATGGCGGGAGCCGCGAATTCGGTGACGACGCGCTGGACGGCGAGTGCCGCCCCGTGGAGGCGGTCCTCCTGGGCCCTGCCGCCGACGAGCTCTTCGAGCGCGGCGTCGGCGAGGCGCCCGACGTTGTCCCAGCTGAGCGTCGCGGCGCGCGCCCGGGCGGCCTCACGGGTCGCGCCGAGGTCGAGCTGCCCGTCGACGAGCGCGCGCAGCACCTGGCGGAACTGCGCGCCGTCGGGTTCCCGGTGATAGGGGAAGTCCACCGTGACCAGGCCGTCCACGAACGGCGCCGGCCACCTCTCAAGGCGCGTGTCAACGAAGAAGGCTTCGCCCGTTCCGCAGTAGTCGTCGGTCGCGCCCCCCCGGGGAACGAGCACCGGGAGCCCGCACCCCATCGCCTCGAGGACGGGGAGCGCGAACCCTTCGGCACGGTACGGCTGGGCGAGCAGGTGGTGGCGGCACATCAGCTGGGCGAGATCGCGCCGGGCCAGTCCGGCGCGGATCACCGACGTGCGTGTCGCGACCCGCTCCCTGCCCGACAGGGCGCGCTCCACGAGCGATTCGGCCCCGTTTGGGCCCCAACTCGCCGTCTCCTTGACGGTGAGCTTGACGCGCCGAAGGGCGGCGTCGTCGAGGTCGTCCAGCGCGTCGATGAGGATGTCGCAGCCTTTGCGATGGATGCCATTTCCGACAAAGAGGATCGAGACGCACTCTCCTCGCGTCGGCAGGTCGAACAGGTCGCCCTCGGCCAGGAGATCCGTGCCGTTCGGGACGACCCAGACCTTGTCGGGCGCGATCCCACTTTGGACGTAACCCGCCTTCACGGTGGATGACGGGACCCAGATCGCGTCGGCGGCCTCGATGCCGGCGAGCCAGGAGAGCGGGACCGACCCGTACTCCCAGGACTGGATCACGACGAGTCGCGCGCCGGGTGGCGCGGGCGCAAAGACCGGAGGCCAGATCTGACGAAGAACGACGTCGGCGTCAAAGGTGGGGGCCGCCGGGACGCTGAACAGGTCGCCGAGCGCGAGGCCCTCGGCGACGAGGGCGGCCCGACAGTCCTCGGGGCTCTGGTCCCACGGCTCGATCACGACGCGATGCCCGCGCCCACTCAGGGCGCGGCCGAGGTGCAGATTGACGCGGCCGAAGCTGCCCGAGAGCGCCGAGGCGCCCTGGATGGCGATCTTCACGTCGAACGACCTCCGCGCTCGCCTCGCTCGAAGCGGGGGAGACCTCCCCGCGCCCAGGGCGATAACGGCCCCGGCGATCCCGCCTTGAGCATCCCGGGACCACCACGGCGCGCCCGGCGCGCCGCCGGCGCGCCGTGGAGCACTCTGCGCTCCGCAGCGGCCCGGTCGCCGCCGTGCGGCCCGTGCTCCGCTGAGACCAAGACGTCCGTCCCCAATCCGAGCCGGTGGCTTGTCAGCCGGCTTCGGCGCCCTGTTGCGCGCCGCAGCGCCGCAGCGCCTCGAGACGTGCCGCCGCGGCCTGTGCGGCATGGCGCCAGGTCCACGAGTCGACGATCCGCTGACGTCCGCGCCCGCCCCGTCGGCGCGCGCCGTCGGGATCGGCCACGACCGAGCGCATCGCGTCGGCGAGCGCCGCACGGCGCGGCTCGAGCCACCAGGAACCGGCCTCGGAGGGCGTGAACTCGGCGGGCCACACGCCGACGCGCCGCGCCGGGAGCATCCAGGCGACCTCGTCGTCGCAAAAATCGTCGCAGGCACCGCCGGCCGTCACGACGGCGGGCAGTCCACAGGCCAGGGCCTCGGCGACGGGGAGGGCGAACCCCTCTCCCCGATAGGGATGGACCAGTGCGTCGCAGGAGCGGTAGAGCGCGGCCATCTCCTCCCCGCTCAGGTCACCTTCGACGATCTCGATAGCCGGCGCACCCGGAGCGCTGGACGCGGCACGCAGCTCGTCTTCGAAGTGCTGGTTCGCATAGACGCCGCGCGCCCCATAGGGCTTGACCACAAGGCAGACGTCATCGCTCGCGCGAAAGGTCGCCAGGTAGGTCTCGAGCAGGACGTCGAAGCCCTTGCGCGCGATGCAGCCGCCCACGAACAAGAGGCGTCTCCTGCCGGGGCGTGCAGCCGGCCGACGCGCCCCGTCGGGGCGGAACAGTGCGACGTCGACCCCGTTCGGCACGACGTGCACCTTGGGCGCGGGAATGCCGCTTGCGACCGCCCCGTCGCGCACGAAGCGCGAGGGCACCCACAGCTCGTCCACGACGTCGCGCAGCGGGCCCACCCACTCGGCGGGGAACCCCCCGTACTCAAAGGGTTGGATGCAGACGAGGCGGCCCTCGGCCGGGGGACGGAAGTCCGGGGGCCACTGGTGGCGGATCTCGACGGCCACGCCCGCCGCCTCCGCCCGCTCGCCTTGGCGGGCGGCGGAGCCGCCCGGCGAGCGGTGCCCCGCCGCGCGCGGATCGACGGCCTCGACGGCGATCGGCGGTTGCGCGTCGTTGAGGTGGCGGACCAGCTCCCGGTTGACCTGGGCGAGGCTGTCGAGACCGCTGCAGGAGCTCGTCAGCACGACCCGCCCCCTCCCCGGGGTGGAGGGTCCGCGCCGACGCGCCGCCGGGCGCGCCGCATCGAGGCGGGCCTCGAGCTCGCCGACGCGCGAGCGCGGGGGCTGGTCAAAAGGACCCTCGCCGTCGAGAAGGCCGGTGACGGCGTTGCGCACCTCCTCTGTGGCGCAGCCCGCTCGCACACGCACGAGCGGCGTCGCCGCGGCGCCGGCGAGTCCGCGCCACTCCTGGTCGTCGGCGTCGTCCTCGCCACCGAGCAGGACGGCGCCCCGTACGGCGGCGAGGAGGGGGCGCGGGTCACCCCCCGGGGCGAGCACGAGGGCGCCGGGCACGGCGGCGACAAGGTCGGGGTCCCCCGCCGCACCGGCGAGCGCGATCGGCACGCCCTCGGCGGCGACGACGACCTCGCCGAGCGCGCCGGTGCGCCAGGAGGCGGGGACCGGGGGCTCGGGAGGCATCCCGAGCACGACGAGGATCCCGTGGCGCGCCGCGGCGGGCAGCGGGGCGCCGAACGCGAACGCGTCCGGCGCGACCGGCGGCAGGGCGTCGCGCGCATCGTCGAGGATCGCGGCCCCGGGGGCGATCTGGCGCAGCGCCGCCACCACGTCGGGCGCGCCGGCGCTGAGCACGATTGCGTCGAGGCGCCGGCGAGCGAACTGAAAGGCCACCGCGCTGCGAAGCGCGCGCAAGGTCTCCGTCCCCGGCGGCCAGGTGTGCATCTCGATCCCGGGCGCCGCTTCGGTGGGTGCGGCCCCCGCCGCGGGCCCGGGCTGCGCGAGAACGACGGTGTTCCCCGCGCCCTGCAGCGCCCGCGCGAGCGCGAGGGGACGCAGCGCCCCGTTTCGTCCCGCGACAACCAGCACCTGACGGCCGGCGGAGTCCGGGCGACGCACCGGCCCCGGGGGGAGGCGCGAGGTCGCCGCGTCGAAGAGGTGGACCGCGTCGGGCGCGAGCGCGGCGAGCTCCTGGCGCAGTGCCGGCACCTCCCCGCCCGAGAGCCCGAGGCAGGCCGCGACGAGCGCCAGGCGCGCGCGCTCGTCACCGAAGAGCGCCAGCACGGCGGCAGTGCCGAGGATGCGCTGGCGCGCCGGGGTCTCCTGGCAGGTCGCCCCCGCGATGACCGGACACGCGCTGGCAAGACCCGCGTGACGAAGGCGCGCCGACCAGACGAGCTGGCGCTCCACCGAAAGGCGCGTGGCGACGCGCGCCGCGCCGGCGAGCACGGACAGATTCCCGGGCTCGCGCGCGCACCACGCCTCGAGCACCGCGTCCGCCTTCTCGGGCTCGAGCTGGAGGAGCGGCGGCACGAAGGCGCGCAGACGCGCGCTGCCCAGCGCGTCGTAGATCTCGGCCGGATCGCGTCCGGCGGCCTCGAGCGCCTCCACGAGGAGACCGAGGTGCCCGTCGATCCCGTCGCGGCTCCGCAGCGAGGCGAGGAGCACCTCGGCCGCCTCGCCGGGTCGGCCGAGGCCCAGGAGCGCGCGCGCCCGCTCATGGGCGACGAGGTGCGGGCCGTACTCGAACCCGTCGAGGTCGACGGCGTCGACGACCCTGCCCGCGGCGGCCAGGGCCTCCTCGAGGGCGTCCCCGCCGAGGTGCGCACGCACGGCGAAGATCTCCGCGAGCTCGGGCGCCCCTGCGGCCCGCAGCTCCCCGACGAGCGCGATCACCTCGTCGTTCCTCGCCAGGGCGAGCAGCGCCTCGCCGATGGCGCGCAACGCCAGGCGACGGGTCGGAGCATTGCCGAGGCGTGCCGCCTCCCGGCACAGATCGATGCAGGCGTCGAGATCCCCGGCGAGCATGTAGCTGCGCCCGAGATTGGACAGTGTCGCGGCGTACTCCGCGCCGGCGCCGGACGCGAGCTCGGCGCGGGCACTCGCGACGTTGCGCGCGCTCTTGTTGCGTGCGTTCATCGCGCTCGTGAGGTAGCCGCGGTGCAAAAGGCGCGCCACGTCGCAGCGGCCGAGCGCCGGGGCGGTGCCGTCCCGGCGGAGGATCTGCTCGTGGAGGTGGCCTTCCCAGCGGCACGCCCGGCGCCGGAACAGTCGGACGGCGGCATGGGTCTGCACGGGGGCCGTCTCGGTGCCCCGGAGGTTGTCGATCGGGACGATCAGCCCGTCCAGGGTCCGGGCCGTGGCCCGCAGCAGCGCGCGTAGGCGCTTTGGGTCCTCGAGGACCAGGCGCTCGTCGGCATCGATCCAGAGGATCCACTCGCCCCGGCAGCGGGCGAGCGCGGCGTTGCGCGCCGCGGCGAAGTCGCCGTCGAAGGTTCCCTCGCTCACCCGTGCGCCGAGGGCGCGTGCGCACGCGACCGTGTCGTCTCTCGAGCCGGTGTCGTGGACGACGACCTCGTCGGCGACCGCCGCGATCGACGAGAGGCACTCGCCGAGCTGGTGCGCCTCGTCCCGCACGATGAGACACGCCGAGAGGAGCCCGGTGCCTGACGGAGCTGCGGCGCGCCGTTGGGCCACGCGCCGGGCCGGCGCGTGGGCACCGGTGGCTTCAGGCGCCGCGCGAAGGCGGCGGTCGTTCACGCCCACGCAGGTCCCTTTCCGAACACGGTCTTGATCGGGCCGCCGCCGGGTCGCACGGCTGTGGTGCTTACGGCCCCGGGGAGGCGTCATTAAAGCTCCGGGCGGGACCGGTCGATAGATGCTCTGGCACCCCGGCGCCCTGGGGGCGGCGGGCTCCCAGCCGGACACGGCCCGCACGGATGCGGGTCGCCATCACGAAAGCGAGGAAATGGATGTCTTCTCTCGTCGTGGACACCAACCTTTCGGCGATCGCGGCGTACAACGCGCTGAACGCCACCGACCAGAACATGAGCAAGGCGATCCAGGAGCTGTCGACGGGCCTCGCGGTCCAGACGGCGGCCGACGGACCGGCCGCGTATGTCCAGAGCCAGGCGCTCGAGTCCCAGACCAACGGCTACCAAGCGGCGATCGCGAACGCCCAGGACGGCGTCTCGCTCGTCCAGACCGCGTCCGGCGCGCTGAACCAGATCTCGAGCATCCTGCAGACCATGAACCAGCTGGCGATGAACTCCGCCAACGGCGCGACCCAGGACCAGACGTCCCTCGCCGCCAACCAGCAGGAGTTCCAGGCGCTCCAGAACGACATCACCCAGATCGCGAGCACCACGAGCTACGGCACGACCTCGCTTCTCGACGGCTCCTTCAGCAACCAGGTGCTCCAGGTCGGGGCGTTCGCGGGCGGGAACAACCAGATCTCCCTCACGATCTCGGGCGTGACGGTGACCAGCCTCGGCCTCTCGGGGGTCTCGGTCGCCTCGCCGACGGGCGCCGCGTCGGCGCTCACGGCCGTGCAGTCGGCGATCACCCAGGTCGACACGATCGAGGCGAGCGTCGGCGCGGTCCAAAACGAGCTGCAGGCGATCGCCGCGAACCTCACGGTCGGCGCCCAGAACCTCACCGCGGCCAACAGCCAGCTCGTCGACGTGAACATGGCCCAGCAGATGACCACGTTCTCGACCGACCAGATCCTCATGCAGACCGGCACCGCGATGCTCGCCCAGGCCCAGCAGGCACCGCAGCTCGTCCTGAAACTGATCTGATCCCTCTCCGGCCCGGGGCCCGTCCGCCGCGTGCGGGCGGGCCCCGGGTCGGCGCTCACAGGTGAGCACCCCTGAGACCACCGAGCAGTCGGCGACACGAGGTGACATGGCGATGACCATCGCAGGCACGACGTCGACGGGTTTTTCGGCCGCGGCCCCGCTTCTTGTCAACGGGCTCGTGTCGGGGATCAACACCCAGGCGGTGATCCAGGCGCTCCTGCAGAGCTACTCGGTCCCGATCACCAACCTCGAGAGCCAGCAGCAGGATCTGAAGAGCCAGGCGAGCGACTACCAGGCGCTGAACGCGGACATGCAGGCGCTGCTCAGCGCGGCCGACGCCCTCAACACCCCCGGTTCGTGGAACCTCGCCCAGGCGAGTTCCTCGGACAGCACCGTCGCGACGGCGACGGCGGCGCCGGGCGCGCAGAGCGGCTCGCTCAGCTTCAACGTTGACCAGCTCGCCCAGGGAAACGTCCTCGCGTCCACTGCGGGCGTCTCCTCGACGGGCACGGTCGTGACGAACGCCCCGTCGCTTCTCGTCGCGACCGGCGCGCCCGCCCTCGGCTTTATTGCGCTCGGCGCCGGGAGCGGACTCTCCCTCGGGGCCCACAGCCTCCAGGTCACCCAGTCCTCCGCGGCCGCGAGCGTGAGGGGAACCGCGCTCTCCTCGTCGACCGCGATCACGACGGGGACGAACGACACCCTCGACCTCTCGGTGAACGGCACCGGCTACGCCCTCACGCTGCAGGCGTCGAGCGGCGAGTCGCCGAGCGCGCTCGTGGCGGCCGTGAACGCCGCCGCGCAGGCGGCCGGCGCGCCGGTCACGGCGACCCTCAGCGCGTCGGGAGCGCTCCAGCTGTCGACTACCGAGCAGGGCAGCGCCGCGAGCCTGTCGGTGAGCGGTGGCGATGCCTTGGCGAGCCTCGGACTGAGCGCGGGCCAGTCCGGGACCGGCATCGACGCCGTGGTCTCGGTGGACGGGACCTCGACGACGTTGAGTGCCCTCAACCCGGGCGCGACGCTGACCCTCGCGGCGCCCTCCGGGTCGATCGCCGCGACGCTCGCCTCCGCCCCCGGTCCCTCCGGCGCCCTCGTCAGCACCGGGAGCGCGTCGGCCGGCCTCGTCTCGACCGGGACGGGAACGCTCTCGGCGGTCGTCGCCGCGATCAACGCGTCGGGTCTCGGGGTGAGCGCCTCCGCTGTCCAGGCGGCCAACGGCACCGACCTGCTCCAGGTCGGCGCCTCCAAGACGGGCCTCTCGGGCGCGGTGACGCTCGACCCCGCGGCCTTCGCCGGCGGCGCGCTCGGCGGCCTGCAGACGATCACGGCCGCCCAGGACGCTCTTGTCAGTGTCGGTGGCGCGTCGGGCGATCAGGTCTCATCGGCGACCGACACCTTCACCGGCCTGCTCTCGGGCACCGCGATCACCGTCGCTGCCACGGGGCAGGCGACGGTCAGCGTGAGCCCGGACGCCGCCGGGGAGGCGGCTTTGGTCAACAAGCTCGTCTCGGCCGCCAACAAGGCGCTCGGCGACATCCAGACCTACGCGGGCTACAACGCGACGACCAAGACCGGCGGTCCGCTGATGGGCTCCGCAGTCATCGAGGGGCTGCGCCAATCCATCCTCGCGATCTTCGCGAGCGCGACCGGCAGCTCGGGCCTCGGAGGGTCCTCCGCGGCGGGTATCACGGTCGCCTCCGACGGCACCATCCAGTTCAACCAGGCGACCTTCGCACAGGCCTACGCGAACGACCCGGCCGGGGTGTCGTCGCTGTTCGCCGAGGGGGGGACCTTCACTCCCGCGAGCGGCTTCACCTCCTCCCAGGTCAGCCTCGTCTACGCCGGCACGAAGAGCGTCCCGGGCAGCTACGCCGTCACGGTGAGCCACTCCGCGACACAGGCCACCGACACCGGCGCCGTGCTCTCCTCGGGCACGACGAGCGCCGCCGAGCAGCTGAGCATCACCCAGGGCGCGGCCGCCACGACCTATGCCGTCAGCGCCGGCGAGAGCCTGAGTGCGGTCGCAGCCGGGCTGAACGCCGCGTTCGCGAGCGCGGGGATGACCCTCACGGCCAACGTCGTGGCCAGCGGCACCCAGCTCCAGGTCACGAGCGAGGCCGATGGCTCGGCGCAGAGCTTCACGGTCTCCTCGAGCGCCCCCGGTGCCGGCACGACCGGTCTCGGCGGCGCGACCGCGAACACGCCCGTCACCTATGCCGGCACCGACGTTGCCGGAACGATCAACGGGGTGAGTGCGACCGGTGCGGGCCAGGTCCTCACCGCTCCCGCAAGCGACCCCACCCTCCAGGGACTGTCGCTGCTCGTCAGCGCGAGCGGGATCACCACCCCGACCACCGTCGGGACCTACACCTACTCCCCGGGCATCGCCCAGCAGCTCGCGTCGGTCGCCGACGCCGCGTCCAACCTCCAGAGCGGCTCGCTCGTCGACGCGATCAACGGGCTGCAACAAGAGGCGACGGGTCTCAACGGCCAGATCGCCAACTACCAGCAGATGGAGAGCGAGCAGCAGACCCTGCTCCAGAACGAGTTCGCCAAGATGGAGGCGACCCTCGGACAGCTGAAGAACGAGGGCGCCCAGTTCTCGAGCGCCGTCGCCGGCCTGCCGGGCTTCTGAGCCAGACGAGCGAGGAGAGATGAGCGACACCGCCACCGACCTGCAGCTGCGCTACCTCACCGACTGGATCTTGACGGCCACGCCGATCCAGCGCCTGCTCATGCTCTTCGACGGCCTGCACACCGACCTCGACGCCGCGCTCGAGGCCTTTGCGACAAGGGACTGGAAGGACGTGAGCGATCACCTCGTCCACGCCCAGGAGATCCTCCTCGCCCTGCGGGACGGGCTCGACCGCACCACGCCGCTCGGCGCAAGCCTCCACGGCATCTACAGCTTCTGCCTGAGTGAGCTGGTGCGCGCCAACCTCGACAAGGAGCCCGAGCGGCTCCCGGCCGTCCGCCGGCTGATCGAGCAGATCGCCGACGCGAACCGGGTGGCCGCAGTCGCGAACGAGCCGGGCGGGTCCGCGAGCGCGCAGGCGGCACTGTGAGCAAACCCTCGACCACTACTCGAGCTTCACAGGACTCAAGCTCAACAAGAGATCCAGCTTCAGATCTCCAGTGCTGGGAGCAGACGCTCGACGCGCTCGAGGCCCACCACGGGGAGATCCGTGCGGGCCTCGCGCTCGGCGCGCTCCCCGAGCCCTACGCGGTCGCGATGCCACAGGTGCCCTTCCCCCCCCAACTCGCCGATCGCGCCCGGGTGCTGCAGGCGGCACAGCGCGAGATCGAAGACGAGGTCCGCGAGCGGCTCTCGCTCATTGGCACCGTGCTTTCCGGTGCGTTCCCCGCGGCTCCGCCCGTCGCGTACTACCTCGACCGCCGCAGCTGAGCGCCGCGCCTCACCCGGCGCGGGTGAGCAGTCCCGCCCGCTCCAGCTCGGCCGCGCGCGCGAGGGCCTCGTCGAGGAGGTCGCGCGCATCCGCGTCGGGGTGCGCGCCCCAGGCCTTCGTGGCGGCCTCGTCGAGCGAGCACCGACCGTCGAAGGCCGCGAGCAACGCCGCCGTCGGCCCGGGGAGCACGTGCGACGCACCCTCGGCGGTGACAGCGGTCCGCAGGCTCTGGTCGTGTCCGAAGCGCAGGCCGACAGCGGGGGCGTAGACCTCGCCGGCGTGGCGCGGCGCACCGCCACCGACCCACGTGCGCGCGCCACGCGCCCCGGCACCCGGGCGCGGCGCGACGGCGCGGATCGTCGCGGTGGCGACGCCGGTCGCTCCGAGCCCGCGCAGCGCCTCGAGCACCAGACGGTGTGCGTCGAGGCCCGCGGGGAGCCGGCCGGCGGCGACGAGGCGTGCACCGAGCTCGCGCGCGTAGGGGTGCAGGGGGGACCAGTCCGCCGCGGCGCAGCTGATCGTGACGCCCCCGCGGACGAGCGCGGGCAGCTCCCGGGCGAGAAGCGGGCCGTCGTCGTCACAGAGGAGCTGGGCGAAGCAGACGAGCGCGCCACCCGGCACGAGGTGGTCCGCGGCGCCCTCGAGCAGCGCGCGGAGCAGCCCGAGGCCGTCCGCACCCGTCGCGACGGTCGCGTCGCCGGCGCCGAGAGCAGGAAGGTAGGGCGGCAGGCAGACGATGAGATCGAAGCGCTCGCCGGCGACCGGCGCATACCCGGCGCCTGCACGCACCTCGGCGTCCTCGCAGCGGTTGAGGACCGCGTTGAGCCGGCTCAGCGCGAGCGAGCGCTCCTCGACGTCGGTGAGGACGCGGCGCGCGGCCCCCCGAGCGGCGAGGAGGCCCTGGATGCCGCATCCGGTTCCCACGTCGAGCACGGCACGCCCGGCGGCGTCGGGAAGGGCGCGCGCGAGCCGGAGGGAGTCCTCGCCGATGTATCCACGTCCCGAGCGCGCGCCGGGGGGCCGCCAACCCGGCGGGGTGGCCGTGAGGAGGCGGCCGGAGAGCACCGGGACGACGACGAGGTCGTCGAGGCGCAGCCCCTCGGGCTCCTGGCGGGCGAGGCCCGCATCTAAAAGGCGCCGAGCGACGGCCCCGACGTCTACCGGGAGCTCGCCTGCAGGCACGGGCGTGTCGAGGGCGCAGAGCCGCAGCACGGCGCGCGCCTCGCCGGGCAGGGCATCGGCGAGGCGGCGCGCGGCGCTGCGGTCGCCGGGGAAGAGCGCGCCACCCGCTGACAGGTCGTAGAGAGCCGCGTAGCCGATCTCGTCGAGCAGGTCACCCAGCGCGACCAGCGCGTCGCGCTCCACCGGCCCAAGGCGACTCATTGCGCCGGGCTCCCGGTCAGCACGCGGGCCGCCCGCAGGCGCGCCGCCCCGCTCAGCTGGTCGATCACCGCCTCGGGTGCCGGAAGGGCCGACGGCGCAAGCTGGTGTACCCGGGCGGTGCGCGCGGGTCCGGGGAGCGCGAAGACGAACGCGAGGATCTTCGCGACGGCGAGGTAGATCTCGGGCGGGATCTGCTGGTCGACCTCGCACAGCGCGTAGAGGTAGCGGGCGAGCGGGGGGTCCTCGACGATCGGCACGTTGTGCAGCGCCGCGTCCTCGCGCAGGCGCCGGGCGAGGCGGTCCGCGCCCTTGGCGAGCACCCGGGGCGCGCCGGCGCGCGCCGCGTCGTACTGCAGCGCGACCGCGTAGTGCGTCGGGTTGGTGACAAGGACGTCCGCGCGCCGCAGCCCGGCGCGCATCTTCGAGCGCGAGATCCGATACATCCGCCGGCGCAGTGCGGCCTTGACGTGGGGATCGCCCTCGGCGGCCCGGGACTCCTCGCGCACCTCCTCTTTGGTCATGCGCAGGTTCACCATCAGCCGGCGCCGGACGAAGCCGTAGTCGACGAGGCCGACGCCAAGACCCACCGCGGCCAGAAGGCGCGTGAGGCTGAGCAGGGTCGCACCGGTCGCGCCGAGGACGGGGAGCAGCGAGACGGGCGCGGTGCCGACGAGCGCGTGGGCCAGGCGGCTCATGAGCACGGCCGCGATGCCGGCGACGGCGATCAGCTTGATCAGCTGCCTGCCGAGCTGCTCCAGGGTCGTCCCGGAGAACAGTCGACGAACCCCGGCCTTGGGGCTGATGCGCGACCAGCGCGGGCGCGCGACGGCGAAGGAGAGACTCGCCCCGGTCTGCGCGGCGTTGAGCACGAGCGCGAGCACCGCCGCCAGCCCCCCGAGGGGCAGCGCCGTCACGAGCACGACGCGCAGGCCCCCGCCGAGGACGCCCAGCGCGCCGGCGACGCTCGGCGCGGCGATGACGGCGCGGGCCTCGCCCATCACCCCGACGAGGCGCGCGGTCGCGTTGTTCAGGTACCACGGCAGGGCGTAGGACCCCGCCAGCACGAGCGCCCACGCGCTGACGTCGGGGGCGCGCGCGACGCGTCCGCCCCGGCGCGCCGGGCGCCGGCGCTTCGGCGTCGGCTTCTCGGTGCGCGCGTGGCGGTCCGCGGTCGCCATCTCAGCCGCCCAGCACGCGCAGGCCGTCGCCGAGCGCCCGGGTGAGGACGTTGGTGAGCAGGGAGGGGACCACCGCGAAGCTGGCGGCGACGATCACGACCGCCAGGAAGATCTGCAGCGGCAGGCCGAGCAGCCAGACGTTCATCTGCGGCGCGGCCCGCGACAGCAGTCCGAGGACGACCTGGGTCGTGAACAGCACGGCGATGAGCGGCGCGGCCATCTCGAGCGCGGAGAGGAAGTAGGTCCCGAGGTCGACGACGAGCACGCGCGAGAGGCGTCCAAGCGAGGAGAGCACGAGCGGCGGGGCGGCGAACGAGCGCGCGAGACCCTCGACCATCACGAGATAGCCGCCGGACACGAACAACAGGACGATCATCACCTGCTCGTACATCTGTGCGAGCACGGGCTCTTGGGCCAGGCTGAGCGGGTCGATCGACGGCGGGAGGTTGAAGCCGCCCATCTGGTCGACGAAGGTGCCCGCCGCCGTGATCGTGCCGACGAGGAGGGCAACGAGAAAGCCGAGGGCGATGCCGGTCAGCGCCTCGAGGACCACCGCGCCGGCGAGGCCGATCGTGCTCGTGGGGATCTGCGCGGCGGGCACGCGCCCGGCGAGGAGGAACGCGAGCCCTATTCCCGTCGCGACCGTCGCCAGGGTCGGGATGCTGCGCCGGCTGGAGAAGGGGGGGACGACGACGAGCCACCCGAGCGTGCGGGAGAGCGCGAGGAGGAACGCGACGAGGTCGCGGTAGTTCGCGCTGAAGACCACGACTCAGCCCCCGGCGAGCAGCTGCGGCAGGGTCGTGAAGAGCGACTCGGTGTAGGAGACGAACTGTCCGAGCATCCAGTGCCCTGCGAAGGCGATGACCAGCCCGACGGCCACGAGCTTGGGGACGAAGGTGAGCGTCGGCTCCTGGATCTGGGTGACGGACTGGAAGAGCGAGACGACCAGTCCGACGGCCATCGCGGCGAGCATGATCGGCGCCGCGATCTTCGCGCCCGTCACCATCGCCCCGGACGCGAGCTGGAGGACCTGGGCCTCGCTCACCGGAAGCTCGCCACGAGGGACTGGAGAACGAGCACCCATCCGTTCACGAGGACGAAGAGCAGGAGCTTGAACGGCAGGGAGATGAGCGTCGGCGGGAGCATCATCATCCCGAGGGACATGAGCGTCGCCGAGACGACGAGGTCGATGATCATGAAGGGAACGAAGATGGCAAAGCCGATGATGAAGGCGCTCTTCAGCTGGGTGAGAAGGAACGCGGGGATGACCGTCGTCAGCGACGCGCTCATCGGCGTCGTCGGGTGGACGCGGGCGATGTGCTCGCTGACCGCGAGCTCCTGACTCCCGGTCTGACGCAGCATCCAGCTCTTGAGCGGCACCTCGCCCGCCGCGAACGCGTGCGAGGCGGACATCGTGCCGTGAAGGTAGGGCTGCAACGCGACGTGGTTGATCTGGCCGAGTGTGGGCGCCATCAAGAAGAGGGAGATGAACAGCGCGAGCCCGACGAGGACCTGGTTCGGCGGGGTCGTCGAGAGACCGAGCGCCTGGCGGGTGAGGCCGAGCACGATGACGATGCGGACGAAGCCCGTCATCATGATGAGCAGTGACGGCGCGAGCGAGAGCGCCGTCGCCGCGAGCAGGATGAGGATGCTCGAGGTCGGCTTGGAGAGACTGTGGCCGAAGCTGATCGTCACCGAGCTCGCGGCGAGCACGTGCAACATAAAGATGGCCCTTCAGGGGTTGGTGTCAGTGACGGAGAGTCGCGTCCCGCAGTGCCTCGAGCCACGACGCGGGGCCGCCGCCTTGAGCGGTCCGCTGTGGAGGAAGGGGGGCGACGCCGCCGGGCGCGACGGGCCGAAGGGCGCGCGCCGCTCCGGGTGAGGGCGGCCCCGCGCTTGCAGGCTGTTGCGCAAGCCCGCCCGGACCGGGCGCCAGCGCGGCGGCGTCGCCGAGGAAGGTGATCGTCGAACCGGCGATCCCGACCAGCACCTCGCGCTCACCCCAGCGCACCGCGGCGAGCGAGAGGTCCTTTCCGAGGGGTTGCCGGCTGAGGACCGTGAGCCCCGCGGCCGCGTCCCGCCGGTGTGCGCGCGCAAGCACGGGGCCCGAGCGCACCCGGGCGAGGATCCGGCTGAGGAGGAGGATCCCGCCGACGATGACGCCGAGCGCGAGCACCATCTGCACGAGCGCATGGCCGATCGAGACATCGGGCACCGTCCCCAGCGCGCCGGCGAGAAGCGGCATCTCAGCGCCCTTCTTTCGCCGCGTCGAAGCCGACGATCTCGGTCACCCGCACGCCGAGGTTCGCGTCGTCGATGACGACGATCTCCCCGCGCGCGAACAGCGTGCCGTTCACCAGGACCTCGACCGGGCTGTTGCGGGCTCGGTCGAGCTCGATCGCCTGACCGGGTCTGACGTCGAGCAGCTCCTGGAGGCGCAGCCGGGCACGGCCGAGGACGACATCGACCTTCAGTTCGACGTCGCCGAGCGCCTCGATGGGCAGGCGCCCTCCACGCGCCCCGGCACCCGCCGACACGCCGGCGCTGGCCGGCATCTCGGGCACGACACCGGCTTCGGCGAGCTCGGCGGTGTGGGGCAGGGTCAATGCTGCGTGCGCGTCAGCGGTCACCGTCGGATCTCTCTTTCTTCGTGAGGATGGTGCAGGCGAGCTTGGACCCGTTCTCCACGAGCACTCCGGTGCCGTAGGCGACGTCGCCGAGGCTGAGCTCGAGCTCGTGGGGCGCGCCGGGCTCGAAGCTGCCGAGCGGGATGACGTCGCCGACGCGCAGGCCGAGCAGCTCGGCAGGGCGCAGGCCGATGGGCGGGTAGGCAACGGCGAGCTCCACGCCGACGCCGAGCAGGCGCCGGCGCGCCTCCCCGCGGCTCACCGCCCCGGAGTCGGCGCCGCGGTTCTGGCTCCGCTCGAGATGCTCGATCAGCGCCATGACAAGGGTGATCGGTGTGCATAGCTCGACCTTCTCGGGAGCGTGGTCGCCGATTTGGATCTGGAGCCGGGAGATCAGGCAGAGCACTCCGGGGCCGGCCATCTGGATGAGGAGCGCGTTCGTCGCCGTCATGACCATCGCGGGGGTGAGGGGGACGATCGTGGCGAAGGGCTGGGGGATCTCGTTCCAGATCCCTTCGACGAGCGCGTTGACAAGGTTGCGCTCGATCTCGGTGAGCTGGCGGCGTGCCGGCGGGTTCAGCCCGTCACCCCCGAGGTAGTAGTCGATCGCGCCGAGCAGGAGCGGCACCGGGAGGTGCAGGACGACGCGGTCCTCGAGCGGGAGCAGGACGGCGCTCGAGACGTAGGTCTGCTCGGGCAGGGACGCCGAGTAGTCCTCCCAGCTCAGCTGGTCGAGCGCGACGAGCTCGCTGTGCACCTGCTGACGCAGCGCACCGGTGAGGGTCCCGCCGATTCGGTGCGCGACCGTCTCCAGCATCGGCTGGAGGTTGCGCAGACGCGCGCGCTCGATCGTCTCCTGGCGCCGGAGGTCGAAGGGTTTGATCCGCCCCGTGACATCCGC
Organism: Actinomycetes bacterium; assembly: GCA_021850345.1. The sequence goes on from JAJZMN010000148.1 coordinate 28,423, forward strand.
GACGATCGCCGACGCGACGAGGTTCGTCACTGCACCGCCTCGAGCGACTGGATCGCGAGGTTCGTCGTCGTGAGCACCTTGGTGTTCGCCGTGTAGGCCTCCTGCGCGTTGATGAGGTTGGTGAGCTCGGTGCCGAGATCGACGTTGGACTGCTCGAGCTCGCCGCCGAGGAGCTGGCCGCGTCCACCGGTGCCGGGCGCGCCGATGAGGGGCTGGCCCGAGTTCGGCCCCGCCGCGAAGAGTCCGCCGCCCTGGTCCGAGAGCCCGCCGGGGTTGGCGAAGCCCGCGAGGGCGATCTGTCCGAGCGCGAGCGTCGTGCCGTTGGAGAAGGAGCCGACGATCGTGCCATCGGTACCGATCGAGAAGCTCGCGAGCGTCCCGGAGGTGTGCCCGTCGCCGCTTTGGATCTGCAGGCTGTTCGCCGACGCGAACTGCGTCACCGCGCCGGCACTGCCCGGCGCGGGAAAGTCGATGTTCCAGATGTCGCCCGAGGGGATGTTGGTGTAGCCGGCGGTCGTGAGCGTCCCGGAGGAGATGGGCAGCGAGAGCGAGCCGTCGGGGTTGGTCGTCGCACCCGTGATCGACTTGACCTGACCCGTCGAGTCGAAGGTGATCGTCGGCGCGCTGCTCCAAAGGTTCGTGGTCCCCGTGCCGCTGTTGTTGGGGACGGTCCCCTGGACCGTCCAGGTGTCCGCGGCCGTTCCGGGCGTGAAGGTGAGGGTGACGGGGATCGCGTTGCCGAGCGAGTCGTAGGCGTCGTAGGTGGTCGTGACCGGTGCCGGAGCCGTTCCGCTCCCGTTCCAGGCGGGGAGGTTGCCGCCGACGGTGAGCTCGGTCGTCCCGGCGGCGCCGATGGTCTCGCCCGTCGGGATCTTGATCGCCGACAGCGGCGCGTTGTTGTTGACGACGCCGCTCGCATTCGCGACCCAACCCTGGATCAGTCCGCCCTGTTGGGTGGTGAGGTCGCCGTTCGCGTCCTGGGTGAGGCTGCCGTCGCGGGTGAACAGCTGGCGTCCGCCGCTCTCAACCACGAGGTATCCGCTCCCGTTGATCGCGACGTCGGTCGGTCGACCGGTCTGCTCGAAGGTGCCCTCGGACAGATTGAGCTCGTTCGCTCCGACACGCACCCCCGCTCCGATTGCAAGCGGGTTGACACCACCACTCGTCCCGTTTGGCGAGGGCGCCGACGCGCCGGAGATCTGCTGGGAGAGGAGGTCCTGGAACTGCACCGAGCCGGACTTGTAGCCGACCGTGTTGACGTTGGCGATGTTGTTCGCGACCTCGTCCAGGTAGGTCTGGTTCGCCTGGATTCCCGACACTGCGGCGAGGATCGACTGCTGGGTCATCGGACGCTCCTTCAGTTGAGCCGAGGGACTTCACGGTTGAAAATGGCGGCGGTTGAAGCCGTCAGGCGGATGACGCCGTGGTGGTCGCGCCGGTGGTCGATGTCGCCGTCGATGTCGAGGTGGTCGGCGCCGGCGAAGACGAGGGGGGAGGCGCGACGCCGACCGAGGTCACGTCCGCGAGCGGCACGGCGACCCCGCCGACGTCGAGCACGGGGGGCGCCGTCGCCGACAGGGCGACACCGGTCACCTTGCCGCTCACCGACGCCCCGTTCAGGGTCGCCGCGACGTCCTGACCCATGAGATCGGTCGCCTCGCCGGCCTGGGAGGTCTGCTGGCCCGAGGTGAGCGCCGAGACCATCGAGTTGACCGCCTCCATCTGGGACAGGCTCGCGGTCTGGGACAGGATCGTCGCCGGGTTCATCGGATTGGTGGGGTCCTGGTTCTGCAGCTCCGCGACGAGAAGCTGCAGGAAGAGCTGGGGGTTCGCGAGCTGGTTCACCTCGTTGGGCGAGAGGGTCGTCGCAGCGCCCGATGAGGGCGCGCCCGGGGGAGGCGCCGCCGGGGAGAGCGAAAGGGCCGGCGTCAGAGGGGAAGAAGAGGTCATCTCGGCTCCTAGAGGCGGACGTCGAGCAGGCGGCTGGCGTCACGCGCCAGACGAGGTGGGAGCAGCAGAAGGGAGCGGGCGGCCCGGGCGGAGGACGTCGCCGCGCCGACGGGGCGGACGACGTCGTGGCTGCGGCGTCCATCGCGCGCCGCAGGGTCACCGCCGGCGTCGGCGAACACGACGACCCGCTGGCCGCCATCTTGAAGGCCGCTTTGCAGATCACCGAGCGACGCGCGCAGGGCGGTCGCGCCCTCGGCGGTCGACGCAGTGAGCCGCACGACGAGGGCGCCACCCACCGTGGTGAGCGTCGCGCGCACGTCGCCGAGGGTCGAGGGGTGGAGGAGGACCGTGAGGGTCTGGCTCCCGGCGGGCGTCACCCGCAGGGGGGCGAGAACCGAGAGCAACTGGCTCGTGACCCCAGGCAGCTGCGCGGCGGGCTGTTGGACCGCAGCGCCGTGCACGGACGCCACCGGCGCAGCCACCCCGAGCCCCACCGGCACCGGCGCCGTGCCGCTCGCGGGAGCCGACGCGGTGGCGGCGCCAGCGGCGGCGGCGACGGGTGCGTGGCCCGTCGACGTCGCGTTGTTCGCCGGTGGAACCGGGGCCCCCGCGGCGGCCGGGGCGGTGACCAAGCGGGCCGGCGCGCGGCGCGCCGGCGCGCCGTCGGGGGGCGACGGGCGGGACGCGGGCTTCTCTCGGGCGAGTGCCGCCGCGCCTGGGGCACCTTGCGTGGACCCGGGTGCGAGGCGCGCCGCGGCGCGGCTCAACGGTGCGTGGCGCGGCGCGGCCGCCCCGCTCGGCGGTTCCGGCTCCGCCGGGGCCGCCCCGGCGCGCCGCGGCGTCGGCTCCTCTGCCAAGCGCGGCACCGCGAAGCCGCGTGACAGCTCGGTCGCGGCTTGGCTGCGCCCGGGCGGTGCACCCGCGGCGGCGCGCACGGGAAGGGGATCGCTCGCGGACCGCGTG
>JAJZMN010000252.1 GCA_021850345.1 Actinomycetes bacterium
CCTGACCCCTACTGCACGGCTGAGCCGCAACGGTGATCCGATCTCGGATGTCATCGAAGTTGAATACGAGTGTCTACGGCCTACCCCGTATGGCTTACCCCTTGCCAGGGCTCCGTGCGTCGACGTACAAGCTCGCGCCGCGCTGGCGGAACTCGGCGGACTTTTCCTCCATCCCTTCGGACACCGCGGCTGTCACCGGGATCTTCCGGGACGCCGCGTAGTCCCGCACGTCCTGGCTGATCCGCATGGAGCAGAACTTGGGCCCGCACATCGAGCAGAAGTGCGCGGTCTTGGCCGGCGCTGCGGGAAGCGTCTCGTCGTGGTAGCTCCGGGCCGTCTCGGGGTCCATGGCCAGGTTGAACTGGTCCTCCCACCGAAACTCGAACCGGGCCTTGGAGAGGGCGTCGTCCCAGTCCTGGGCACCCGGATGCCCCTTGGCCAGGTCGGCCGCATGGGCGGCGATCTTGTAGGCGATCATGCCCTGCTTCACGTCGTCGCGGTCGGGAAGCCCGAGGTGTTCCTTGGGGGTGACGTAGCAGAGCATCGCGGTGCCGTGCATCCCGATGACGGCCGCCCCGATGGCCGAGGTCAGGTGGTCATAGCCGGGGGCGACGTCGATGGTGAGCGGGCCGAGCGTGTAGAAGGGGGCCTCGTGGCAAACCTGCTGTTGGAGGGTGACGTTCTCGGCGATCTTGTGCAGCGGCACGTGACCCGGGCCTTCGATCATCACTTGGACGTCGTGGCGCCAGGCCACCTCGGTCAGTTCGCCCAGCGTCCGCAACTCGGCGAACTGCGCCTCGTCGTTGGCGTCGGCGATGGAGCCGGGACGCAGGCCGTCACCAAGCGAGAAGGCCACGTCGTAGGCGGCCAAGATCTCGCACATTTCCTCGAAGTGCGTGTAAAGGAAGTTCTCCTCGTGGTGGGCCAGGCACCAGGCGGCCATGATCGACCCGCCCCGGCTGACGATGCCGGTCACCCGCTTCGCCGTGAGAGGCACGAAGCGCAGGAGCACACCGGCGTGCACCGTGACGTAGTCGACACCCTGCTCGGCCTGCTCGATCAAGGTGTCGCGGTAGAGGTCCCAGGAGAGCTCCTCGGGCCGGCCGTCGACTTTCTCGAGCGCCTGGTAGATGGGCACGGTGCCGATCGGCACGGGCGAGTTGCGGAGGATCCACTCCCGGGTCGTGTGGATGTCTGGTCCGGTCGACAGGTCCATCACCGTGTCCGCGCCCCAGCGGGTCGCCCAGGTGAGCTTGTCGACCTCGTCGGCGATCGAGGAGGTGACCGAGGAGTTGCCGATGTTGGCGTTCACCTTCACGAGGAAGCGCTTCCCGATGACCATCGGCTCGGACTCGGGGTGGTTCACGTTCGCCGGCAGGATCGCCCGCCCGGCGGCCAGCTCGTCACGCACGACCTCGGGGGCGACACCTTCACGCAAGGCGGCGAACTGCATCTCTTCGGTGATCTGCCCGGCCCGGGCGTAGTGGAGCTGGGTGACAGGGCGCCTTGGGCTGGCGCCGGACGTGCGTGCCCGCAGCGGGCGCCGTCCGGGGGCCGGCCATCGCTTCTCTACCGGCTCCGCGGCGGCGCGGACGGGTGACGCGCCGTTGCCGGCTCGGCGGGCGGCGGCGCGGCCGTCGTCGCGTATCGCGGCTGGCCGGCCGTCGTACTCCTCGACATCCCCGCGGCCGGTGATCCAGGGTTGGCGCAGCGGGGGAAGGCCCTTCTCCGGCTCGCTTCCGGGGCCCGAAGTGTCGTAGAGGCGGATCGGGGCGTTGGCGACCGGTCCACCGGGACCGGGGGAGTCGCCGATTGCCACCTCGGTGAACGGCACGCTGATCGCTGGCCGTCCCGGTTCGCTCACGTACACCTTGCGGCGCACACGTACGCCACCTGCAGGCGTGACATGGTCACTCATCGCATCCTCCCTTCGCCGGCATTATCCGGATCAGGTTCAACGGTCGACACCCGATTGGCGTCCTCTCAGCCCGGTCCCTCCGAGCTCCCGCGCAGCCAGTGTCGCGCGGGCGCGGCATGCCCGCTGGCGCGGGGTAACGGATCTGGGGCCAGGACGCCGACGGGTGCCGGCTCCGAGCTTGTCGAGTATGGAAGACGGGGGACCGGGGCCTCCCAGTTCTCGGGAGCTCCCACGGCCACCACATCGAGACCAGTTCCCCGTAGTCGAATGGGCTATCGCAGCAGCCGAGCGCGTAACTCACCGCTGAGCACACCCTGTCGATGGTGTGGCGCCTCCCCGAGGCGCGCGGTCGGTCGCGTCGGGGAATCGCAGGCGCAGCGTGGTCGTTGTTATGACCCAGGGGTTGGCCCGCCGGGCGGGGTGCCGCCGGGGACGGCCGGACCGGAAAAGGGCAGCGCGTCAAGCGGTACGCGTGGCTCCCTCGGCGGGGTCGCGAGCACCGGTTCGGGTGACGACGACGTCGCCGACTCCACCGCAGCAGTCTGCGCTTTCGCGAGTATCTGCTCGGCTCGGGAACCTGCACCCGACGTCCATCCGACGCCGATCCCGGGCCGAATCGTGAGGGCCAGTCCCGAGCTGAGGGTCATCGGCTGGTTCACCTGAGACATGACCGCTTGAGCGATGGAGAGCGCGGATGTCGGTCCGGGCACTCTGACGCACAGGACGGTGAGCTCATCGTCGCACGTGCGCCCGAGGAGGTCGCTCGAGCGCACAGAATCCCTGACACGCAGCGCGACGAGGCTGAGCAGCTCGTCGCGCGCCTCGGGGCCGTGCTGCGCGGTGAACGGTTCGAGTGCACCGAGCCGGAGCACGATGCACGCGGTCCCCACGGTGTCCTCGCGGCGGCGGGTCTCGGCTGGAATCGACCTCGGGCCGGCAGGTGATCCGCTCTGCACGAGCTCGACGAACGTAGCGATGGTGGCCTCGCGAGCGAGGGCGCCCGTGAGAGGGTCGTACTCGAGGCCCGACGTCGACCCTTCACCCTTTTCGTCCTCGAGGGTCCCGCCCATGGCACGGACCTCTCCTGTGTCTGAGAGGATCGGCCACAAACTGATGCGCCAACGACCGAATTCGGTTGACACCTGGATGAGCGCCTTCTCGCCGCCTGCGGCGCGCTGGATGGCGGTAGTGAGCCTCGGCCGGTCGCTCTCGCTCACCATTGACAGCTGTTCCGCGAGGCTTGCCGCCGAGGTCACCTTCGTCATCTCTTCGAGACGCTGACTGGCGTAGAGCATGCGACCGGTGAGGTCGCCGAGGAAGGCTCCCACGGCACTGAGCTCTCCGAGGCGGGCGAGAAGCTGGTCGCGCGCGGCCAACAGGGCGAGCAGCTCGACTTCGCGCTGCACGTCCACCAAGTCGACGAGGACCTCTTCTCGGTTCCCGGGGTGGTGGCGGTAGGCGACTTCCATCCAGACCCAGTGGCCGTCCAGATGGCGGCATCGGAGTCTGACCGCCGCTGCCCTGTTGTCCTGCTGCTGGAGCAGCTGCACCCAGCTCCGGAGGCCGTGCTTCAAGTCGTCCGGATGCGTGAGCTCACCGAGTCGTCGTCCCGTCACCTGCTCGGGCGGCCAGCCGAGCACGTCGGTGAACGACGGCTCGACGTGCAGCATCACCCCGCGTTCGTCCGTGGTCACCCTGGAGTGCCTGCTCACGACACCCGCCTTGCTCGCTTCGAGCAGACCTCCATTCTCCCATTGTGCCGCAATGTCGAGCGTGGCCAGCAGGATGCGCCGACGTATCCGAGGCCGATCGGCGCCGACTGCGGACGGAGACTCAGAGCGGAAGGACCCACCGATCGTCCGAGATGATCGGGACCACGTCGCCGGACGCCGTGAGCCCGTCGACGTCGACCCCCGGCCCGCCGATGACAATGTCGGTGTGGACGGAGGACTGATTGAGACCGCGGTCGAAGAGTTCCTCGGCGCTGAACGCGTTGCCGTCGGGCAAGAGGAAGGAGAATCCCTGTCCCCACGCGACATGGGACCCCGCGTTCTCGTCATAGAGGGTGTCGCAGAAGATCACACCCGCGGCCCGCACACGGGAGTCACCGTCGACGAGCGCGACCTCCCCGAGAGCGCGCGCGCCTTCGTCGGTGTCGAGTTGGGCGCGGACGACGGCCTCCCCGCGCTCTGCTCGGACGCCGACCACACGTCCACCTTCGAAGGTGAGCTCGAGGCCCTCGACGAATGCACCGGTCCCCGGCATGACGAGTGGCCGAGTGAGCCGCACCGCGCCTTCCGCCCTGCGCCGGTCGGGGCTGGTGAACACCTCTTCGGTGGGGAGGTTGGGCATGGTCACGGTGCCGCCAGACGTGGTCAGGGACCCGCCGCTCCACCGGGCCTCGGGCAGGAGGCCGACGGTGAGGTCCGTGCCATCACCGCGGTAGTGAACGGCGTCGAAACGCTGCTCGGTGACCGCGTCAGCGCGGCTCCCCAGAAGATCCCGATGCGACCGCCACGCACTCACCACGTCAGGCTCGTCAAGCCGCAGAGCCACCGAGATCGCCTCCCAGAGCCGGTCGACGTCAGGCTCGCCGAAGACCTGCGCCGCCCATCCAGGGTTGGGCGCTGCGGCGACCGTCCAAGCGAGTGCACCGTGCATCTGCGCCCTGAGCTGTTCCTGGGCGAGCGCGAGCGGGATGGCGGCCAGCCGGTGCGGGTCGACCCCGTCGAAGAGGTGGGGATCCGCACTCCCCGTCAGCACGATCAGCGCGACGCCCGGGTCGTCGAAGCCGCGCGCCAGCGCCATCTCCCAGTCGCTGAAGGCGGTGAGGCCCTCGTCGGGGGCGAGACGAAGAGCCGTGAGCCGGACGTGGTCGTCGCGGTAGAGCGGGACAACCCGCAACGCTCCAGCCTCGTAGGCCTTCTCTGCGACCGCTCTCGCCACTTCGGCGTGCGCGATCTCAGCCACCAGGTACACGGTTTGGCCGGGTTGCACGTTCGCTCCGACACGGACGATCAGCTCGGCATAGTGCTCCAGGAGGTCAGGCATGGGGCCGAGGGTAATGCGGTTGTCGGTCGCCATCAGCACGTGGCTGGTGGCGATCGGCAACTCCGCGTGCTTGACCAGGTCTCGTTCCGCTTCCGGCAATTCGGCAGGCCCGACCAAAGGCGTGTCGGAGTAGCGGCTGAGCATGGTGTTCTGGGTACCGAATGCACTCGCGCAGAAGGAGAGCGCCTGTTCGGTCTGGCCTCGCCAGGACTCGAGGAGAACGGTCCGTCGCTCGAGAAGTCGCAGCAGATCACGAGGTGAGGGTCCCAAGCGTCGAGGCGCGCTCCTTCTCCAGCGCCAAGGCCACGGCAGCCGCTGCATCGCGCAGCTCTTCGTCGGACACGTTGGGGAGCACGTCTTCCCACAGCGGGAGCATCATGTTGCGAGCCTCGAGCATCCCGAGCGGCCGGGGAAGGAGCCACACGTGGAAGTGCGCACCGCCGTCTCCCCAGCGGTAGAGGTGCACCCTGCCCACGTCACCGAGCGTGTAGATGGCACGTTCCACCGCGGCGACGATCGCGCCGAAGTCCGACAGCGCGTCGGCGGGCAAGTCCAGGAACGAGTCCGCGTGCGCGCGGCTCGCCAGCCAGACTGCCCCGGGCAGGCTGCCGCCAACCGGAGGATGGAGCGACCACAGCGCGTCAGCCCAGACGGCTGGGGAGGCCTGGCCCGAGCAGATGCCGCAAGGCTCCCCTCGCCGCGGCGGCTCGGGCACG
>JAJZMN010000146.1 GCA_021850345.1 Actinomycetes bacterium
CGCGAGCCGGACGTAGCGTTCGCCGATGGCGAGCGTGCTCGCGACGGGGATCTGCTCGGACGCCAGGCGGCCAACGAACTCCTCGGTCACGGGTGATTGGATGACCGGATGGGCCAGGGTGTCGGCCCCGCACTCCACCGCGTCGCGAGCTCTGAGCTCATTGGAGACGTGGACCGTCACGCGAAGTCCCTCTGTGTGGGCGATCTCGACGATCCCCCGGAGCACATCGGGCGACAGGATGGGGATGAGCGGTCGGATGCCCCAATTGTGCTCGTCGTAGGTGATCTTGACGAGGTCGGGCCGGTGTCCCAGGTGGGTACGCAACCGCGGCTCGTCAGCAGGCAGCGCGTCCACGGGCACGTATTCGGCCAGCTCCGACCCGTGGCCGCCGGTGCACGTCACGAAGGGTCCGGCGCAGAGGATCCGGGGCGCGAGCACTCGGCCGCGGCGCTCTTCGTCCCGAAGCGGCCAGATCAGCTGACTGAAGTTGCCCGCGTCGTACACAGAGGTCACACCGCAGTAGAGGTAGCCGTCGAGAACGGGAAGCAGGTCGTCGATGGTCGGGACGACGCGCGCCGCACGATAACGCTGGTCCGAATGCGGCCCTCCGTGCGGCGCCGCGCGCAGGTGCACGTGGGCGTCGGTCAGTCCGGGGAGGAGGTAGCGGCCGCCGCACTCGACGACGTCGGGGGTTGCCAGGTCGGCGGCGGTGGTGGCGGCCGGGCGCGTACCCGGCTCGACCCCTGGGTCGACGACCCGGGTGATCCGCCCCTCGTCGATGTGCACCTCCCGGCCCGACAAGGTCCGGCGGACCTCGACGTCGACCACCGTCACGTCTCGCAAGACGAGCGTCACGAGCTCACCCCGCTGCTCGCGGCCCGCTGCCACCCGAGGCCGAGCGGAACCACAGTGCCTCGGACGACCACCGCTCGTGGCCGGAAGTACGCCTCCACGTCGGTCAGTGGGTCCCCCGCCAAGGCTACGAGGTCCGCGGACAGGCCCGGCGTGATCGACCCCGTCTCGTCCGAGATCCCCAGTGCCTCTGCGGCCCGCGTGGTCGCCGCGGCCAGTACCTCGGCCAAGGGCATCCCGATCTCGGCGAAGACCCGGAGCCCCTCGCCGTACAGGTCGGGCGTCGTGGTTGGGATGCCCATGTCCGTCCCGGCCACGAGGCGGACTCCGAGCTCGTAGAGCCGCCGCAGGTTCGCCAGCGCAATGTCCTTGGGCGCCCACGGAACGCCGACGGTGAGCCAGTAGTTGTTGGTGGTCGGGACCACGAAGGTCCCCCGCTCGGCGATCGCGCGCACCAAGCTTTCATCGAGCACTGCGTGCGGCTTCGCGGCGAACGTGCAGTGCTCGATCGTGTCGACGCCCGCTTCGAAGGCGACGGCAATGGCGCTCTGGCTCTGGCAGTGGGCGGCAACCCGCAGTCCGTAGCGGTGCGCCTCGTCGACGATCGTTCGCATCTCGGCGAGATCGAAGAGCGGGAAGTAGGGTGCGTCACCCTCCGATCGGCGGAAGTGGACGAAGCCCCCGGATGCCATGACCTTGACCCAGTCGGAGCCGTCCTTCACGAGCTGGCGCACGGCCTGCCGGAGGGCGCCGACGTCGTCGCACTCCATCCCCATGTGGTGGCCGTGCCCTCCGGTCACCGTGATGACCCGGTTGGCGGCGAGCAACCGAGGACCGAGGAACATGCCCTGGTCGATGGCGTCGCGCAGGTCCGACCCCAACGTCGACGGCCCGCCGAGGTCACGGACGGTGGTCACCCCGGCGCGCAGGAAGCGCTGCGCGTTCGCCACGGCGTAGAGGAGCGACCTGCTCGGGCTGGGGACTTCGCCGAACCTCGGACCGGCGTCGCTCGCCAAGTGCACGTGGGCATCGATGAGCCCTGGGACGACCGTGGCGTCTCCGAGGTCCACGTCGACAACATGCTGCGAGCCGTACCGCTCGACGGCGGCGATGAAGCCGTCTTCGATCACCACCACGGCGTCGTCCAGGGGCTCGAGGCCACTGCCCGCGACCACGGTCTTGGCGCGCAAGACCGCCTTCCCCGTCTGCGCGCCGACCCCTTCACCTCGGATGCCGGGCGTCTGCATTTGCGTGTCGACCATCCCTCTGGCGCCCATGCGAGCCTGCGGCTCAGCTCCGGCGTCCACCCCCTTCGCGGACCATCGCGGCCAGGACCTCGTTGAACCGGTCGATCTCCTCGAGTGAGTTGTAGTGCGCGAGCCCGATCCGCAGGGCGGTTCCCCACGCGATCCGATCGTAGAGTCCGAGGGCGTAGTAGTTGTCGCCGCTCCACACGCCGAAGCCGTCCTTCGCCAGAGCAACGGAGAGGTCAGCGGAGGAGACGCCCTGGAAGTTGACGAGAAAGGTCGGCACCCGGTTGTCCATGGTGCGCGAGCCGTAGAGCTGTGCGCTCGCCGGCAGCCCTGCCAGCAACCGCTCGCCGAGCGTGTGCTCCCACGCTGCCACCTCATCGATGCCGCCGATCCCCTCGAGGTAGTCGTAGGTGGCCACGAGTGCGGCAAGGAGCTCGTAGGGAAGCGTGCCGGTCTCGAACCGGTGGCCTACCGGTTCGTCACCAGCCGGCCGAGCCTTGTAGGGCCGCCAGGACTCGAGGAGCTCCCGTCGCCCGTACGCGATGCCCAGGTGAGGACCGCAGAACTTGTACGACGAGCAGATCAGCACGTCTGCGTCCATCGCCCGTACGTCGATGGGGAGATGCGGCGCGTACTGCACCGCGTCCACCCAGACGAGGGCACCGGCTGCGTGGGCGAGCGACGCCACTCGAGAGGCGTCGACGGTCGTGCCCACCGCGTTGGACGCCAACGGGAACGCCACCACCTTGGTCCTCGGCCCCAGAAGCCGCTCGAGATGCTCGAGGTCCAGGGTCGTGTCGTCCCGGATGTCGACCTCGTGCACAACCAGGTCCCGGTCCCGGGCAAGCTCCAGCCATGGCGCGACGTTGCCGTCGTGGTCGAGCCGCGTGACGAGAATCTCGTCACCGGCCGAGAGCTCACGGCCGAGCGTCCGGGTCAGCGTGAAGTTGAGAGACGTCATGTTTGCGCCGAAGATCACCTCATCCGCGCTGCAGCCGAGGAACGCTGCCGATCGAGCCCGGGCGTCGTCGACCAGCGCGCCGATCCGTTGGCTGGTCTCGTAGGGAAACCCGATGTTGCCGCTCGCCTCCAAGTAGTTCCGCGCGACGGCGGCACCCACCGAGTCGGGAACCTGCGTGCCTCCGGGGGCGTCGAGGTACACGAAGCCTTGGTCCAGCGAGGAGAACTGACTCCGTACTCGCTTGATGTCGAACACTGGCAGCCTCCCTGCCCGGTCCCCATCGGGACCGGTCGACGGATCGGACATCCCCCTCACGGTCGTGCGTCCCCCTCACGGTCGTGCCTCGGCGGGGCCAATCGGGGTCGTGCCGACGAAGCGGCCATCACGCGACCGACCGCAGGCGCTTCCACATCGAGGCACTGAAGAGAGCGGGGTGCTTCCCGAAGCAGGCCGGGCTCTCGTGCTCTTGGACCCGCATCAGCCCGGACTCCCCCGCTGACTGCCTACTGCGCCTCGGATGATCAAATATATGACAGCCCCTCGAAGGGGTCAAGGCGCCCACGCTAGTGCAGGCGATTACCCTCGGTTGCGGCAACCACCGTTCAGTTTACGGCGACGGCTTCCGAGCCTTCACGCCGGCCCGTCAGCCCAGCAGCTTGTTGGCGATCACCACTCGCTGGACCTGGTTGGTCCCCTCGTAGATCTGGGTGATCTTCGCGTCGCGCATGAACCGCTCGACGGGGAAGTCCTTCGTGTAGCCGTAGCCACCGAGCAGCTGGACGGCGTCGGTCGTCACCGACATCGCGGTGTCTGAGGCGAAGCACTTCGCCATCGCGCCGATCATCTTGAGCTCGTCCAGCGGGTCGTCGTCGACGAGCGCGCACGCGCGGTACACGAGCGTCCGAGCCGCCTCGGTCCGCATCGCCATGTCGGCGATCATGAAGCGCAGACCCTGGAGGTCCGCGATCGGAGCGCCGAAGGCGCGACGCTCCTTCATGTACCCGGCCGCGTAATCGATGGCTCCTTGCGCGATCCCGACTGCCTGCGCACCGATCGTCGGACGGCTTCGGTCCAGCGTATGCATCGCGATGTGAAAGCCGCGGCCCTCTTCTCCGACGAGGTTCTCTTTGGGGACACGCACCTCGTCGAGGACGACCTCGCCGGTCGGGCTTCCTCGCAGCCCCAGCTTGTCCTCGTGCTTGGCGACCTTCACCCCCCAGTCTGCCTCGACCACGAAGCACGAGATGCCGCGGTGCCCGGCAGAAGGATCCGTCTTGGCGAAGACGGTGTACGTGTCCGAGATGCCGGCGTTCGTGATCCAGTACTTGGTCCCGGTGATCACGTAGCTGTCGCCGTCGCGTACCGCACGAGCGGACATCGCCGCGACATCGCTCCCGGCGTCGGCCTCGGAGAGGCAGTAGCTCGCTTGGGCTTCACCAGATGCGACGCGCGGGAGGTACTTGCGCTTGAGCTCCTCTGAACCCCAATTCATCACGGGGAGCATGCCGAGCTTCGAGATGAGCATGGTCACCGACGTGGAGGCGCATACCCTGGCCAGCTCCTCGGCCATGATCGCCTGGGTGACCGTGTCGGCACCGGCGCCCCCGTACTCGGCAGGGACCCCCAGGGAGGGGAGCTCCAGGTCACGGCATGCCTCGAAGGACTTCCACGGGTACGTGCCGCTGCGATCGGCCTCTGCAGCGTTCGGCGCGATGCGCTCCTCGCAGAACCGCCGCATCGTGTCCCTGAACTCGCGTTGGACGTCGGTGAGCACGAAGGTCATGGCTCGATCCTACGGACGGTCCGGGAGGCGGGCCACCTTTCTGTGCCGCTTCTGTGCCCGGCTTGCGTCAGGCTCCCCCGACCAGCGCAGCCCACTCGTCGCGCCGGTCGGCGACGTCGCGCGCCGGGAGTCGGAGGATCTCCTCGGGGACACGATCGGCAAGCGCCCGCTGCACGTGGTAGTCACGGGCCGCGGACGAAAAGGCCGGTCGGCGAGCCGCGAGCAGGCGCTGGGGCGGGTCGTCGTCGAGGAAGCCCCACAAGGTGAGCGCCACCTCGACGTCGTGCACCGTCGGCGCCCGGCCCAAGAGCGCGGCGCGCCGGGACGCGAGGAGTGCGCTGCCCACGATCGCGTCCTCCTTGGACTCGCCGGGCCGCAGCCGGAGCCGGTCGGCGAACCGGTGCGCCAGCCGCAGGGCATATCCCTGGTCCGGGCCGGGGGACCCCCGGCCTCTCCCACCCGGGCGAACCGGGAAGCGGAGCTCCGCGGGCCGGCCCTGCACCCACGGGCGCGCGTCCTCCAAACGGAGGGCGGGCCGCACCTGATCGGCCTCGGAGATCGGCACGAAGCTCGGTTGGGTCATCGTCTCCCGACGTTACCTGGCGCGCCCGCCGGCGTCGGAACGTCGACCTCGGACTTGCCGGCGTCGGAACGTCGACATCGGACTGCCGGCGTCGGAACGTCGACCTCGGACTGCCGGCGTCGGACACCGCGCGCGCCGCCGGCGTCGGCTGCGGGGGTTACGAACAGTTCTCCAGCATCCCACAAATGTGAGCGAACAGGTGTACGCTTCGGCACGTGAAGCTCGCCGCATGGGCTCGTTCGTACGG
>JAJZMN010000198.1 GCA_021850345.1 Actinomycetes bacterium
GGCGCTGCTCGCCCAGCGCGCGCGGGTCGCCGCGCAGCAGGCGCGCGACCTCACCCGCCGCAAGTCCGGCCTCGACGGCGCAGGCCTCCCCGGCAAGCTGATCGACTGCTCGTCGCGTGACCGCCGCGAGTGCGAGCTGTTCATCGTGGAGGGCAACTCCGCGGGCAGCTCGGCGAAGGACGCCCGGGACCCGAGGACCCAGGCGATCCTGCCGATCCGGGGCAAGATCCTCAACGTCGAGCGTGCGCGCATCGACAAGATGCTGAAGAACGCGGAGATCCAGGCGCTCATCGCCGCGGTGGGCGCTGGCATCGGCGAGGACTTCGACGCGGCGAAGATCCGGTACCACAAGGTGATCGTGCTCGCGGATGCCGACGTCGACGGCAGCCACATCCGCACGCTGCTGCTGACCTTCTTCTTCCGCCAGATGAAGCCCCTGGTCGAGGGCGGGTTCGTCTACGTCGCACAACCGCCGCTCTACTCGACGCTCGTCGGGAAGGAGAAGGTCTACCTGAAGGACGACGCGGCGAAGGACGCCTTCCTCGCCGAGCATCCCGACCATCGCCACGATTTCCAGCGGCTGAAGGGTCTCGGCGAGATGGACTTCCACGAGCTCCGCGACACCACGATCGACCCGGCGAAGCGTTCGCTGCTGCAGATCAGCGTCGAGCAGGCGGCGCTCGCCGACGACGTCTGCTCCGTCCTCATGGGAGACGACGTCGAGCTGCGACGGCACTTCATCCAGACGAACGCGAAGGACGTCCGCTTCCTCGACATCTGAGGGAGCACCGGCGATGGCGAGACGACCGACCAGCACCAGAGGCGCATCGCCGAACGGCAGCGCCGGCGCGCCGCCGGGCGGTGACGGCCCGGGCGACGGCGACGTCCTCGGGTTCATCGAGCCGATCGAGATCCAAGAGGAGATGGAGCGCTCGTTCCTCGAGTACTCCATGTCGGTCATCGTCTCGCGGGCGCTTCCCGACGTGAGGGACGGCCTCAAGCCGGTGCACCGGCGGATCCTCTACTCGATGTTCGAGCAGAACCTGAGGCCGGACCGGCCCCACGTGAAGTGCGCGGCCGTGGTCGGCGAGGTGATGGGGACCTATCACCCCCACGGAGACTCGGCGATCTACGACGCGCTCGTCCGTATGGTGCAGGACTTCTCGATGCGCCATCCGCTCATCGACGGCCACGGGAGCTTCGGAGGCCCGGGCCCCGACGAAGGCCCGGCGGCCATGCGCTACACCGAGTGCCGGCTCCAACCGCTCGCGCTCGATCTCATGGCGGGGATCGACGAGGAGACCGTCGACTTCGAGCCGAACTACGCCAACAGCGCGCAGCAGCCGGTCGTCCTTCCCGCGCGCTTCCCCAACCTGCTCGTGAACGGGTCCCAGGGGATCGCCGTCGGGATGGCGACCAACATCCCTCCCCACAACATGGGGGAGGTCATCGACGCCGCGGTCCACCTGCTCGAGCACCCCGGCGCGACGCCCGACGAGCTCATGCAGTTCGTGAAGGGACCCGATTTCCCGACCGGTGGTCAGATCCTCGGTCGCCAGGGCGTCCTCGACGCCTACCGCACCGGGCGCGGGTCCGTGAAGATGCGCGCGATCGCCGAGATCGAGGAGGGCCGGGACGCGACGCGCATCATCGTCACCGAG
Source organism: Actinomycetes bacterium (assembly GCA_021850345.1). The sequence goes on from JAJZMN010000198.1 coordinate 1,662, forward strand.
ATCCCGTACCAGACGTCGGTGCCGGTCATCAGCCAGAAGATCGACGACCTCGTGCGTGCCGGCGACATCGACGGCATCGCGGAGGTGCTCGACTCCTCGGCCGGGAAGAAGACCCGCCTCGTCATCCGGCTCAAGCGCGACGCCAACGCGAACGTCGTCTTGAACAAGCTCTACAAGCACACGCCGTTGCAGACGAACTTCGGCGTGAACATGCTGGCACTGGTCGACGGGGTCCCCCGGACGCTCAACCTCGCCCAGGTGCTGACGTACTACGTCGCGCACCAGGTCGAAGTGGTCCGCCGCCGCTCCGAGTACCGGCTGCGCAAGGCCCAAGCACGCGCCCACATCGTCGAAGGCCTGCTCCGTGCGATCGACATGCTGGACGCGGTGATCGCGGCGATCCGGGCGTCGGACGACCGGGCGGCCGCGCGCGCCGCGCTCATGACCGACCCGTTCTCCTTCAGCGAGGAGCAGGCGAACCACATCCTCGACATGACCCTCGGCAGGCTCACGCGCCTGGGCCGGACGGAGCTCGAGGAGGAGATGATCCAGCTCCGGGAGACGATCGCAGAGCTCCAGGCCATCCTCGCCGATCCGGCGAAACTGCGCGGCGTGATCGCGACCGAGATGACGGCGATCCGCGACAAGTTCGCAGACCCGCGGCGCTCGGTGATCACCCACGACCCGGGAGAGCTCGGGGTGGAGGACCTCGTGGCCGACGAGGAGATCGTCGTCACGACGACTGCCGCTGGCTACATCAAAGCGGTCTCGGCCGACGCCTTCCGCACCCAGGGCCGGGGCGGCCGGGGCGTCCAGGGCGCACGCCTGAAGGAAGAGGACCTCGTCACGAACGTCGTCCACACGACGACCCTCTCGTACCTGTTGCTCTTCTCCAACCGTGGGCGCGTCTACCGGCTCCGCGGGCACGAGATCCCGATGAAGGACCGCACGGCGCGCGGGACCGCGCTCGTGAACCTCCTCCCCCTGGAGCCCGGCGAGACGATCCAGGCCGTCGTCGAGACGCGCGACTTCCCCGCCGACCACTACCTGGTCTTCGCGACGGCGCGGGGCCAGGTGAAGAAGACCGCGTTCAGCGAGTACGACAAGTCCCGCCGCGAGGGGTTCATCGCGATCAACCTGCGCGAGGGCGACGAGCTCGTGCGCGTCGTCGCGACCGCGGGGGAGGACGAGCTGTTCGCGGTGACCAGCGCCGGCATGACCATCCGGTTCTCCGAGAACGACGTCCGGCCGATGGGGCGCGACGCGGCGGGTGTGCGCGGGATCCGTCTTCGCGAGGGCGACGAGCTGGTCTCGCTCGACGTCGCGAGAGACGACGCGGACATCCTCATGGTGACCGACGCCGGCTACGGCAAGCGGACCAAGGTGGACCGCTTCAACCGCCAGGCCCGGGGCGGTCAGGGCGTCCGGGGGGTCCGCCTCACCGCGAAACGCGGGCGCGTGGTGGCCGCCTTCATGGTGGGGCTCGACGAGGAGATCCTCCTCGTGTCGACGGGAGGGGTCGTCATCCGCACGGCTGTCCGCGAGATCGCCTCCCAGGGACGCGACGCGACCGGTGTCCGGGTGATGAACCTCGACGACGGCCAGTCGGTGGCCGCGGTCGCAAGGGTCTCGGAGAGCGAGTGAGGGTCGGGACGCCGGAGGGGGTTTTACGGACTTGCGGTGCCCCCGAAGGCGGGGCCCTTGTCAGTGGCCGGTGCGGACGGTGATCTTGTAAGGAACGCCGCGCGGCGCGTACGCCTTCACGTCGCCGGCCGCCGAGCTGATCGAGAGCCGTCCCGCAGTCGAGCCCATCTCCACGACGAGCGACCGCACATGCGAGAACGTGTGCGAGGCACCGGGGTCGATCACGCCGGCGTACAGCGGCGCCGTCGAGGTGCCGGTGGTCACCTGCATCCAGCACGGTCCTCCCGGGGAAGTCAGCGTCACGGTGAACACCGGCGCCCGCACGACGAAGGTGGTGCCGGCCGCACCCGTCGTCGGCTCGAGGGCCGCCGTCTGGGCCGCGGCGTGCCCGCTCGCGTGGGCGGTGCCCGGATTGGTCGACCCGGCCGCTGCCGGGGGGGCGGCGTGGACGAGGCCGATGGTCCGGAGCCACGAGGGCCGCAGCCGGTCGATCGCGAGCAGGGCGACGCCGGCGAGCACGGCGAGGGCCAGGAGCACGACCACGATCTGGAGGCCGGCGGGCACGCCCCCGCGAGGCCGTCGCCACACCTGGCCGTCCGGCGCACGGACGGCTGCGGTCACGCCGGTGTCGAAGAACGCCCCCCCGTGGGTGCCCGAACCGCCGACCGCAGGAGCCTTCGCGGTCCCTTGGCGCCAAGGGGCACCGCCGGTTGTGGTCGGTCCAGGTCCGTCCGGGACCGTGAGCGGACCGAGGGCGGGGATCGCGGCAGTGGGTCCTGTGAGGTGCGGCTCGTGCAGGGCGGCCGGCGCCCCGTGCCCGCCGTCCGGGCGCGCCGGAGGGCCGAAGGGATGGGGGCCGCCCTTCGTCGGCCAGCGCTCGAGAATGGCGAGGGCGAAGCGGTCCCCCGGGAGGCCGAGGAAGTCGGCGTAGCGGCGCACCGTCTTGAGCGTCGCCAGACCGTCGGGCCGGTCGAGGACGCCCGTCTCCGCCGCGCGCAACTGGTCCACCGGGATGCCCGTGCGCTTGCCGACGTCTTGGAGCGAGAGGCCCTGGCGGTTCCGCTCCCTCGACAGCAGCCGGCCGACATCGGTCACCGTGAAACCGGGAGCGGGGTCTGGCGCCGCCGGGAGCATTCGACGGTCGGAGCGCAGAACCACCGTGCCTTCCTTTCGACTCTGGGGGCGGGCGGAATTCCCGCCGGCGGGCCGCCCCGGCGATCGCCTTCGGCCCTCGAACCAGGGCCGGCGTCCGCCGTCGTGACCTGCGCACTCCCTACCCGTGACCCTTGCGTGTCAACCGTGTTTCGATTTGACAGACGCAAGTCGCGGATGGGAGCTCCCCGACGTCCGACCGCAGATAATGTGGGTTGCCGGTCAGGAGTCCGGCGTCCGGGGCGGCGACGCGGGGTCGCCGGGAAAGCGGGCGATCATGAAGATCGAGATCCCGCTCGCGCTGGCAGCGAGCGCCTTCACGGCGAGCGCCTCGGTCATGTTGCGGGCGGCCGCAGCGCCCGCCCCCGGCGAGCTCCGGTTCCGCTTGCGCCTGGTCGTGTTCCTGCTGCGCCGGCCGTTGTGGTTCTTCGGGGTGCTGTGCATGATCGGAGGGTTCCTCCTCCAGGTCACCGCGCTGCACTTCGGCGAGCTCACGGTGGTCCAGCCCGTCATCGCCTCGGAGCTCCTGTTCGTGTTCGCCTATCTCGCATTGCGACACCGCGCCCGGGTGCGCGGGCGCGACTGGGCGGCGGCGGGCGGCGTCGCCGCCTCGCTCGGTGGCTTCCTCTACGTCGCCGACCCGACCGGGGGGTCCTCGACCAACGCCGGGGCCGTCGCGTGGCTCGAGGCGGCCGGTGCCGTCGCGCTCGCGTCCGCGCTCGCGATCGCCTTCGCGATGGCGCGGGGCCGCCGACGCCGGCCGCCGACGCCGGCGCGCAAGGCGGCCTTCCTCGCCATCTCCGCAGCCCTCGTCTGGGCCTTCGTGGCCGCGGTGGTGAAGGAGCTGAGCGTCCACGTCACTCAGGGCCCGGCGGCGGTGCTCGCGAACTGGTCCCCCTACGCCCTGCTCGCGTCGGGCGCGGTCGCCATGTTCCTCGTGTCCAACGCCTTCCAGGCCGGTCCGCTCGCCGCCTCCCAGCCCGGTCTCACGATCGTCGAGCCGGTCGTCGCCAGCCTGCTCGGGATCACGCTCTTCGGCGAGCACGTCAGGAGCGGGACGTGGGAGCTCTGCGCCGAGGCGATCCTCGTCGCCGTCCTCGTCGGCAGCGTCGTCTTCCTCAGCCGGAGCCGGATCGTCGGGACGGACGACTCCGGCCCGCGCGCTTCG
>JAJZMN010000263.1 GCA_021850345.1 Actinomycetes bacterium
CGACGCCGCAGCTCAGCGGCGAACGGTCGCAGCTCGGGCTCGCTCGAGCCAGGTGTACGGCCCTTCGCCTTCGCTCCCTGCACGCGGGACAATCCCTGCTCTCCCGGCTCTCCCGGCGCTCCCGGCGAGCAAAGACTCGAGCGATGTCGCCGGAACGTCGTCGTCGCTCGGGATCTCACCTCTGAGCTCGCCGAGAGGGGTGAACCCAGCACCCGTGATCCCCACGAGGAAGCGCTGGCCTTCAGCTTCGACCACGGCGATCCACTGACCTTTCCCGACCGGATGGCGGCTGACGACGGTGAGCCGACCGCTCTTCGTGCCGGGGACCTTGGCGGTCCTGCGTCCCATCCCCTTCGAGCGACGTGCGAGCTTGCTGAGCCCGAAGAGCGCGACCACGATCACCCCCAGCCACAGCACCATCTGCGCGAGCACGTGGCCGACCGAGACGTCGGGTGCCATTGCGACGCCGTGTTGCGCCGCGAGCATGACGTCAGTCACGACCTGACCCCGAGACGATCGACTTGATCTGGACTCCGAGCTCGGAATCGTTGACCGAGACGAGCTCGCCGATCGCGAACAGCTTGCCGTTCACCATGATCTCGAGGGGGCTGCCAATCGGGCGGTCTAGAGGGATGGTGCTCCGCGGACGGACTGAGCGCAGCGCGCCGAGCGTCATCCGCGTCTTTCCGAGCACGGCGACGACCTCGAGCTCCACGTCGTGCAGTGCGTCGAGCCGCAGCGAGCCGTCCGCTCCCGGGTCCGGCCTACGCGCCACCGCGTCAGTGCCTCCCATGCTCTCCTCTGTGGCAGATGACATGGCGACGTCAGTCATCCTTCCTCTCTCCTCTCCCATCTCTTGACCATGCACCCCGCACGCTTCCCGTTTGTCACGAGGACCCCCTGACCGATACGCGTCCTGCCGGCGAGGATGTCGAGATCGACCGTCTGGTTGATGCCGACCCCCAGCAAGATGATCGAATCAGGATCCCCAGGACGCAACGAGAGGACCTGTGCCGCGCTCATGTGCACCTTTGGGTACGCGACGTAAAGCTCCAACTGAACGTCCTGGATCACCCGCTCGACGTTGGGCAGGACCGCCTCGGGGTCGAGGTGGTCTTCCTCTTCCTGCTCGAGGGTGGAGAGCAGGCTGCGGACGATCCCAAGCGGCAGGTAGATCCATACCGAGCGCGAGCCGCAGTCGCCGATCGTGACGCCCATCTCTGCCCGGAAGGTTGCCTCGCCGGACCCCATCTTCACGTAGTGGGGGCTCCGGTGGAGCTGAAGCGTTGTCACTCTGATGTCCAGCACGTTGTCGAAGGCGCCGCGCAGCGCGGCGAGGAGTTGAGAAGCGATCGAGCTCATCATCGAGAGCTCGAGCTCCGTAAGGGCTTCTCGTCCCGTCTCCGTCCTCCCGTCCCCACCGAGCTGGACCTCCACCAAGGAGAGGGCGGTGGATACGGGAAAGTGGAACAACAGACGCTCGTCGAGATCAACAGCGAGCACGCTGACGATGAATGCAGGATCCTCCATGCCGGCCCGGTAGTCGCCCCATGCGGCCTGCTCGAATTCCCCCGCAACGACATGCACCGATCGGCGCAGGCTGGTGCTCAAGCTCGCTGCAATCCGGTGAGCACATGCCTCGAGGAGCGGGTGAAGGTGACGGAGCTGCACCCGGTCGATGACCTCGTGCCGGAGCGGGTCGTAGGGGTGGACCAGCGACTCGTCGTCGACCACGACGCGCATCGTGCTCATCAGGCTTCGACTTCCATGGGGCGGACCTCCAAGAGGTGTGGTTGCTGGCCGATCCGTGGCCTCGTGGCGGCCGCCTCCTTGGCGCCGAGTTCTTCATCGGCGCGCAACGGCGCCCCCTTTAATTGCGCGCGGTTCCGCTCAACACGAACACTCCGCGTGAACGAGAGCGAGCCTTCTTCGTCACCTCGGCTACGCCTGCTCGAGGGCGCTCGTCATCGACTGGCTCGTGGAGATCACCTTCGTGTCGGCGACGTACGCCTGCTGCGCGGTGATGAGGTTGGTGAGCTGCTGCGCCAGTGTCACGTTGGACTGCTCGAGCTGCCCGCTCAAGAGGTTGCCACGTCCCGCCGTCCCGGGAATTCCCACCGACGGCTGTCCCGAGTTGGCGCTCGGACCGAGGAGGTTGTTGCCGACGTTGACGAGCCCGGAGGGGTTGGTGAACGATGCCATCGCGATCTGAGCCAGTGCCGTGGTCTTGCCGTTGGAGAACGTCCCTGTGATGACACCGTTCGAGCCGATCGAGTACGACACCAAGGTCCCCGCGGCGCTCCCGTTCTGTGTGAGGGTAACGCTCTGTTGGCCCGCGAATTGGGTCAGCGCGGCGTTCGACGTAGCGGGCGGGAAGTACAGAGCCAGCTTTGTGAACCCTGTCGGCTTTGTGGTGACTGTCAGGGGGAAGCCCGCAGCAGGAAGTGTCGTGCCGTTCACGCTCTTGAGCTCGCCGTTGGTGCCGAAGACGACCGTGGGAGCGTTCGCTGTCGTGAACAGCTTCACTGTCCCCTTGACGGGTGTCTTGGCGACGGCGGTGATCTTCCACGTGTCAGGCGTCGACGACCCGGTGAACGTGATGAGCACGGGGACGGAGCTCCCCAGCGAGTCGTAGGCGATCGCGGACACGGTCACGCTCGGCTGTGTCGACGTGCCGCCATTCCACGCGGGAAGGTTGCCGGAGATCTGGATGGATGTCGTCGCGATGGCGCCGATCGTCTTCCCGGCGGGGATGGTAATGGGGGTCACCCCCGCCGAGCTCGTGATCTTGCCTGTCACGCTCGCCTGCCAGCCGAGCACCTTCGCTCCGGAGACCGTGGAGAGCTGACCACTGGCATCGACGGTGAGCGACCCGTCCCTCGTGTAGTACTGCTGTCCCCCCTGCTCGACGACGAGGTAGCCACCGCCTGTGATGGCAACGTCTGTCTGGATCCCGGTCGTGACCAGTGTGCCCTCGGCGAGATCGGTCGCCACGGAGGCCACCCTCACGCCGGAGCCGATGGCGAGCGGGTTCACTCCGGCACCTCCTGCGGTCGGGGCGGTCGCGCCTGCGACCTGCTGGGAGAGGAGGTCGGCGAACTGCACCTCGCCCTGCTTGTACCCGACGGTGTTGCTGTTCGCAATGTTGCTGCCAGTCTCCTGGAGGTACGTCTGTTCGGCGGCGATGGCCGAGACCGCGGCGATCATCGATCGTGTTGCCATGACGAGTGGTCCTTTCTACGGTTGACCGGTCGTTGTCTGGCCGGGCGTCCCAGTGCCTACGGTGGAGACCGAGGACAGCGGGACTGTGGTCTGGCCGACCTTCAGCACCGGTGTCCCGGTCGACGAGAGGGTGATCTGCGAGACCGTGCCCGTGACCGCCTTTCCTGTGACCGTGGCCGTCACCGCTTTTCCGATGAGGCCGGTCGCGGCGGAGTCCTCGGCGTAGCGCTCCTGCGTCTTGATCGCGGTGGTGAGCGACATCGACGCCTCCATTTGGGAGAGCTCGGCGGTCTGCTGGGCGATGCTCGCTGGTGTGGCGGGATGTGTCGGGTTCTGGTGCTGGAGCTCGGCCATGAAGAGCTTGATGAAGAGATCCGGTGTGTCGAGCTGGTTCTTCATGCGTGTGGCACTCGAAGTGCCCTGAGCGGCTGCGTGTGCAGAGACGGCTGTCGTGATCGGCGTGGTCATCTGGTACCTCAGATCCGGATGTCGACGAGATGGGGGCCTGGAGCCGGCACTGCCGCGCGCGGCGCCATCGGAGCGAGTCCGGGTGCAGGGTCGCGTGCGGGTCGGGGTACGTGGGCTGCTGCGGCGTGGTCGCGCCGGCTTGTCGCCGGCAGTTGGCCGCCGCCTCCCTGGCGCGCGGAGAAGAGGTTGCCGGAAGAGGAGGTGGGGCTCTCGCGCACTGTCACCTGCACTTGCTGTCCGTTCGACGACAGTGCGCTCCTCAGATCGGGGAGGACCAGCCGCAGTGCGTCCGCCCCTTCTGCGGTGCTCGGCACGAGCTGCACGGACACGCGGTTCTCACTCGCTGCCACGGTCGCCCGCACCGCTCCGAGTGAGGCGGGGTGAAGGGCGATGGTGACCATGAAGCTTCCGTCTGCCCCCTGCCGTGGCGTCGAGAGCACGTCGACGAGCTGCCCGGCGACGCCGGGCAGTGGGTCGCTTGCCTGCTGGGGTCCAGCGGCGGGTTGTGTCGCCGCGCGGGGCCTCCCCTCCGGCTGGGCAGGAGCTCCAGGCTGCACGTCGTTCGACTGAACGGTCCATTGCCGCAGTGAGGCGGCGCGACCCGTTCGGCGAGAGCCGCCCGTCACCGGCGCGGCACGGACGCCAGGCCCGGCTTGGGAGGGGACCTCAGCACGGACGCCCTTGGTCGAGCGGTTCTGCAGCGGGCCGAGTACGGAGCGGGCAATTGGCTCACTGGATGCTCCGGCGTGGCCCGCTGGCTTTCCGCTCACAGCGTCGGACGGCCTGACTGACGTGGCCTCCGCCGCCGGTGCGCCTGACACGGCCGTGCGTCCCTCCCCGCCGAGAACCTCAACCGGCGCGCGCACCGCTTCGTTCCTTCCGACAGGCGCGACCTTGGGAGCGACGCGCCCCTCCGCGACCGGCCGTGGCACGGTCTTCGTCACGATTCCCGTGACGGTCGGAGCGTACGGAGCAGCGACGAGACCACCGCGCGCGAGGCGCGTGGCGAAGGACGCGTCGGCCCTCTCGGCCCTCTGGCCGCCTTTCCGTGTGGACGTCGTGCGTGTGGACGTCGTGCGTGTGGACGTCGTGCTGACGGGCTTCCCGTCCGATCTCGCCTTGGTGTCCGACGTCGGCACCGTTTCCTATGAAGCGCCGCCTTCGGTGACGTCCGGCCCACGCGAGGCTGCCTGTCGCGAGGCTGCCTGTCGCGAGACTGCCTGCTCGAGCAGCCTCTCGAAGGCCGTGCCCTTCGTGTCCTTTCCGGACGCGTGCGCACCCTTGACGGCCTCGTGCGAACCAGTGAGGTCGGTCGTGGCGACCGGAAGGGTGCTCACGCCGAGGCTCCGAGCGTCTTCATGATGGCTGTCACGTACTGCTGGGTCTCGGGGTACGGCGGGATGCCGCCGTACCCCTGGACAGCGCCCGGCCCTGCGCTGTACGCCGCGAGCGCGAGGGGCACCGAGCCGAACTGCCGGATGTAGCCCGACATGAGCTGCGCGGCGCCGTCGACCGCCTGGGCCGGTGTGAACGGTGTGATCCCGAGCCCGGCGGCAGTGCCAGGCATGAACTGCATCATCCCTTCCGCCCCCATTGTGCTCACCGCGTGAGCTGTGAAGCCTGACTCCTGGCGGGCGATCGCGGCGAGTAGGGTCGGAGAGACGCCGTACTTGGCTCCCGCGGCGAGGAAGAGGGGTGCCACCTCCGGCGGCACGGCTATCGGCCCCGTCGAGGTCGGTGTTGCCGAAGCCGCAGCGCCCATCGGTCCGAAGGTCACAGGCCCTGCTGTGGGCAGGACCCGGCGGATCGCGACCACCGGGCCGGCGGTCGACACTGTCTGGACCTGGACGACGGTCCCGGTGTACGGGGCGTCGATCATCTTGGAGCTCCCGAGATAGATGCCGACGTGGCCGGGTG
>JAJZMN010000002.1 GCA_021850345.1 Actinomycetes bacterium
CGGCGGCGTGGGCACGAACGGCAGCGGGGTCGCGGTAGTCACGGGGGCGAGCGCCGGCGTGGGCCGTGCCGTCGCCGCCGAGCTCGCCCGGAGGGGCTTCGACGTCGGTCTCCTTGCCCGTGGCCACGCGGGACTCGACGCGGCAGCGGCCGAGGTCGGCCGTGCCGGCCGGCGCGGCCTCCCCATCGCGACGGACGTCTCGAAGTTCGAGGAGGTGCAGCGCGCCGCCGAGAAGGTGGAGTCCGAGCTCGGTCCGATCGACCTCTGGGTGAACGACGCGATGACCACGATCTTCGCCCCGATCTGGGAGGTCGAGCCGGAGGACTTCAGGCGAGCTGTGGAAGTGACGTTCCTCGGGCAGGTCTGGGGCACCAAGGTCGCGCTCGGCCGGATGGTGCCACGCGACCGCGGCACGATCGTCAACGTCGGCTCCGCGCTCGCCTTCGTAGGCATCCCGCTGCAGTCGGCATATTGCTCGTCGAAATTTGCGTGCCGCGGGTTCTTCGAGTCGGTGCGCGCGGAGCTCGCGCACAAGAGGAGCAGCGTGCAGATGTCGATGGTCCACCTCCCGGGCGTCAACACGACGCAGTTCAATTGGTGCAAGAGCGTGTTCGACAGGCATCCGCAGCCCGTCCCGCCCATCTACCAGCCGGAGGTCGCGGCCCGTGCGATCGTGAGTGCCGCGCTCGAGGGACGGCGATCCAAGGTGCTGGGGGCGTGGAACCAGCTCCTGGTCGTCTTGGCGAGCCTCTTTCCCGGGCTCGCGACCCAGTACGCCGCCGTCGGTGCCTGGGAGACCCAGCTCACCGACCAACCGGTCCCGAAGGACCGCCCGGCCAACCTCTGGGAGCCCCTCGACGAGCACGAGGACAAGGGAGCGCACGGCATCTTCGACCGGGAGGCCCACGGCATGCTCAGCGCGCAGTTCCTCGAGTCACTGCCGACGACGGCCAAACGGTTCGGCGTCGCGCTCGCGAGGACGGCGCGCGAGAAGGCGGACCGCAAGGGCGAGGTGGCCTCGCGCAGGTGATCGAGCGAAGCGCGGGGTTCGCGCCGATCGAGTCGTACGCGGCCATCGGGGACGGCCGGACCGTCGCGCTCGTGGCCGCCGACGGAAGGATCGACTGGTGGCCGCTGCCGACCGTGGAGTCCCCTCCCGCCTTCTGCTCGCTCGTCGCCGGCGAGGACGGCGGGGTGCTCGCGCTCTGTCCCGCAGACGGGGAGTTCTCGGTCACCCGGCGGTACGTGGAGGGCACCAACGTGCTCGAGACCACGTACACGACCGCCTCGGGATCTGCGAAGGTTGTCGACTCCCTGAACGCCACCAGCACCGGCCAGCTGCCATGGGTCGAGCTCGCCCGGGTCGTCGAGGGCATCGACGGCCACCTCTCCATGGCTTGGGAGGTCAGGCCTGGCAACCGATTTCGCTCCGCACGCCCGTGGGCCGAGACCACCGCGGCGGGCGTCCCGATGCTCCGGGTCGCCGACCAGACCCTGGGCGTCGTCACCACAGGCATCGGCGTTCCCGTCGTCGAGCGGGCGCGCGTCCACGGCAGGTTCGACACCGCGCCACGCAGCCGCCACGTGCTCGGGGTGGTGGCGACCGACTCCGAGCCCCTGTTCCTCCCGCCGTCGACACGGGTCGCCGAGAGGACCGAGCAGACGGTCGAGTGGTGGCGCACCTGGGACCGGCGCATCCGCTACGACGGGCGATGGCAGGAGCCGGTGCGGCGCAGCGCGCTGGTGCTCAAGCTCCTCACCTTCAGCGAGACCGGGGCGATCCTGGCGGCTCCGACCACCTCGCTGCCCGAGATCATCGGAGGCGAGAAGAACTACGACTACCGCTACGCCTGGGTCCGGGACATGGCCTTCGCCATCGGCGCCGTGCTCCGGCTCGGTGTCGAAGAGGAGGTCCACGCCTCCCTCTCGTGGCTCCTCAGCACGGTCAGGGAGACGGCACCCGACGTGCACGTCTTCTACACGCTCGACGGCAAGGTCGCGAGGAGGAAAGACGAGGTGCGGGCCTGCGGCTACCGCGGCAGCCGGCCGGTGCTGTCGGGCAACGCCGCCGAGCAACAGACGCAGCTCGAGAGCTTCGGTGCCCTGTTCGATCCCGTCTGGGAGTACGTTCGGGAGGGAAACCAGCTGGACGAGCGGACCGCGTCGATGCTGGAGTCCTGCGCCCAACGCGTCTGCGACATCTGGACACGCCCGGACGCGGGGCTGTGGGAATTGACAGACACCCAGCACTACACCGCATCAAAAGTGGGGTGCTGGACGGCGCTCGACCGCGCGGTCCGGCTCGCGGGCGTCGGACAGCTCTCCGACCGGTTCGCCTCACGTTGGGAGGCCGAGCGCGACGCGGTCGCCGAGTGGGTGCGGACGAACTGCTGGTCGGAGACGAAGCAGGCGTTCACCTTCTACGCCGGCACCGACAACCTCGACGCCGCGGTGCTCCTATCGGCGCGCATCGGCTTCGATCGCGGCGAGCGCATGCGCTCCACCATCGGCGCGCTGAGAAAGGAGCTCGGCCGCGGCCCCCTCATGTACCGCTACACGGAGATGGTGGGCAAGGAGGGCGCCTTCCTCGCATGCTCGTTCTGGATGGTCGAAGCGCTCGCGCTCACGGGGCTCGTCGGTGAGGCGTCCGCGCTCATGGACGAGCTCTGCGGCCTCGCCAACGACGTCGGCCTCTTCTCCGAGGAGATGGACCCCGAGACGAAGGCGATGCTCGGGAACTTCCCCCAGGCGCTCACCCATCTCGCTCTCATCAACGCCGCTGCGGTCGTCCACGAGTGCGCGGCGGGCGGCGGCGCCCGCTAGGCCACCCGATAGTCCTCGAGGTCCGCGGCCTTGAGACGGAGGCCGTGCCCGGGCCGGTCCCGCGACGGGCGCAACGCGCCGCCCTCGGGGTCCGAGGTGCCGTCGAACGCCATCCGCTCGATGCGGACGTGGTCGTGGAAGTACTCGAGGTGCCGCAGGTGCACTGCGCCGCAGAGCGCGTGTGCGGTGACGGCAGGTGCGCAGTGACCGGAGAGATCGATCTGGAAGGCATCGCACAGCCCGCTCACACGCAGCAGCGCGGTGATGCCGCCGCAGCGCGTGACGTCGGCCTGCAGGCAGTCCACACAGCCTCCGACCAGCAGGTCCCGGAACTGCGACAGGAGGTATCCGTACTCTCCCGCCGCCACGTCGAGGCGCGCGGGTCCCCGGTCCCGGAGCAGCCGCAGCCCTTCGAGGTCCTCCGAGGAAACGGGTTCCTCGAACCACCGGACATCCCACTCTTCGTGGAAGCGGTGCGCCCAGTAGAGAGCCTCTTTGCGCGTGAGGGCGCCGTTGGCGTCGCAATAGAGCTCGACGTCCTCGCCGAGCACCTTTCGGACCGTGTCCAGTCGCACCGGGTCCTCGTCGGGGTGACGCGAGGTCTTGATCTTCACCCTCGGCAGGCGGGCGTGCATCCACCCCTCCGCCTGCTCGGCGAGCCTCCCGAGCGAGTAGCTCGTGAACCCACCGCTGCCGTAGACGGGCACCTCGTCGTGCGCCGGGCCGAGCAGGTCGACGAGCGGGAGGTCGAGAAGCCGGGCCTTTGCGTCCCAGAGCGCGACGTCGAGCGCAGAGACGGCCATCATCCCCAGCCCGGGGCGTCCTGCGTTCCGGAGGGCCGACCCCATCGCGTGCCAGGCTCCCGCCGTGTCGGATACCGCCCGGCCACACAGGACGTGCGCGAGCTTCCCGGAGATGAGCCCCGAGAGCGCGGACGGACCGTAGGTGTAGCCGAGCCCGGTCTCGCCCCCCGCCTGCACCTCGGCCACGACCAGCGTCGTCGAGTCCCAGTCCATGGTCCCGTCCTGCTCGGGCTCGTCGGTCGGGATGGTGTACGCACGGGCCTGCACGGAGTCGATTCTTGGAAGCTGCATGCTGGCCCCTTAGCCGGACGTGCCACGGCCGAAACGGCGCCGGCAGACCGTCGTGCCCCCGGGGGCTGTTGGACTCGCGCCCGCCGTGCTCCAGGGTCTCGCGCCCCGCGTTTGCTGGCGCCGGAGGACGGGTACCCGGCGGACGGTGCCGACCCGGCGGACGGTGGCGACCCGGCGGACGGTGCCGACCCGGCGGACGGTGCCGACCCGGCGGACGGTGGCGACCCGGCGGACGGTGCCGACCCGGTGAGACGGTGCCGACGGCAGCGCAGGCGCCCGGCCGCGCAGGCGCCCGGCTGGAGGAGCGTGAGCGTGGCGAAGTCGAAGAGGACACGGGCCGCCGTCGGGTGGGCGTCGAGGGGACGGGCGGCAGAGGTGCTCGTCTGGACGCTCCTCACGTGGGGCGTGTGGCTCCTGTCACTCTCGGCGATCGACGACGAGGACCTCTTCGTCGGCGGGCTCTGCGCGCTGGGCTGCGGGGTCGTCGCCGCCGCGACCCGCAGGGCCATCGGCGCGCGCTGGCGGCCGCGTCTGGCCTTCCTCGCACCGGCGCTCTGGCTGCCGCTGGCCATCGTCGTCGACAGCGCCGCTGTGCTGGTATCCGCGTGGCGCCCCAAGCGACGCGGTGCCGAGGTCGTCGACATCCACATCGGCGCGGCGGGTTCGACACCTGCGGCGACTACCCGGCGGGCAGTGGCGGCGACCGTGGCGAGCGCCACGCCCGCATCGGTCGTGCTCGACATCGACCCGGAGACGGGACACATGGTGGTTCACTCGCTCCGTTCGCCCGGTCCGGGACTTCACGAGCGGTACGCGCGGCGATGACAGGCTGATGACAGGCTTCAGTGTCTGCATCCTCGTGCTGCTCGTTGGAGGGATCGGTCCCGCCCTCGCGGTCGGCGCGCGCGGCACCCCGAGCAGCCGGCTGGTCGGGCTCGAGCTTGCCAACGCCGTCGTCACGACGTTCTTCGTCGTCTTCACCTTGGTCAGCGGTTTCACCTTCGACCTCACGCTGCCGCTCGTCCTCGCACCCCTGTCGCTAACGGGGACCCTCGTCTACACGCGGCTCCTGTCGCCGCAGAAGGGGCGCTGACGGTGGGGCACGACCTCGCGCTCGCGCTCGTCGCACTGGGCAGTGCGGTGATCTCGGCTTCGTCGCTGGGCGCGCTTCTCTCGCGGTCCGACGAGCTCACGATGGTCCACTTCCTTACCCCGGTCAGCTCGCTCGGGGCGCCGCTCGTCGGCGCCGGCGTGTGCGTCGCGGAGGGGTGGGGGATCACGTCGGGCGAGATCATCCTGATCATCGGGATCCTTTTCGTGACTGGACCGGTGATGACCTCCGCGACCGGCCGCCTGATTGCACAACGACAGGAGATCCTCAGGACAGAAGGTCCCGAGTGAACAGTGGAGTCGCAGTGAGCGCGCGCGGATGACGCCGATCGTGGTCGTCGCGCTCGGCCTCGTCGCGGCGGGTGGCACGCTGACGGTCTTCAGCATGGACCCGGCGCGCCAGGCGGTCACGCTCTCGATCTTCGGGCTGTGCTTGTCGGCGTTGTTCCTCGTGCTCGAAGCGCCGGACGTCGCGTTGAGCGAGCTCACGGTCAACGCGGCGGTGGTCCCTCTGCTGGTGCTCCTCACGATCCGCCGCACCAGGGAGCGACAGAT
>JAJZMN010000125.1 GCA_021850345.1 Actinomycetes bacterium
CGGGCGAGTTGTCGTCCTTGCTGAGACGGTCGTAGCGGACGAGCGTGGGCTTGTAGCCGAGGACCGCCGCCGCCTCGATGGCACCCCCGTGGGTGAGCCCGCCGAGCGCGTCGCCGTAGAGCTCCTCGGCGACATAGCAGGCATGGGCGATCACCACGTTCAGGTCGTACTCCTGGGTGAGCCGGCTGCCGATGGTCGTCAGCGCCCCGATGTTGCCTTCGTGCCAGTTCACGAAGCCGACCTCGCGCACACCGTGGGCGGCGAGCGAGGCGCCGACCTCGACGAGGACCGCCTCGTAGGTCGCGGCCGAGACCGACACCGTGCTCGGGAAGCCCATGTGGATGGGCGTGACACCGAACTGCATCCCGGGAAGCACGAGCGCAGGCAGCTCCGGGGCGACGAGGTCGCAGATCGCCAGACTCGCGAAGTAGTCGGTCCCCGTCGGCAGGTGTGGTCCGTGCTGCTCGGTACTGCCGCAGGGGATGAGCACGAGCGGCCGCTCGGCGAGTGCGGCGACGACGTCGCTGTTCGTCAGCTCGTCGAAGCGTCGGTTACTGGCGTTGCCGCTCACTTGCCCATCCCCTGCGTTGTCGTTACGGAACTACGGAACTACTGTCCCGGAACCCGACCGAGCTTCTTCAGCACGGCCTGGATGTAGGTGTTGTCGACCACCTGAGAGTACGTCGGGACGTGGTCGATCTCCTTGAACTGGTAGAGCTTCTTCGCGGTGTAGGCCTCCATCTTCGGGATCAGCCCGGAGTTGTTCGGCCAGGTCTTCTCGTTCTGGAGGAACTTCACCGCGTAGCTGACCGCGCCCCGGTCCTCCTGGGTGGCCTTCACGCCGATGTTGATCAGAGCGTTGGTGTTCGCCCGGTTGTTCATCCACCGGTCCGCCATCACCATCGCCGTGAGGAACCGCTCGGTGATCTGGACGTGGTGGCTTGTGTAGCTGTCCAGGGAGGTCACCCCGCCGTACCACCAAAGCGGCAGCGTCTTGTACTCGTCCGTGAGCACATTCGCGCCCTTCAGCTGGTGCAGGACGACGTAGGCGTCGTCAGCGTGGAAGACCGCCACCTTGATGCGGCCCGAAACGAGGGCCGGGACGAACTCCGAGCGCGTCATCGTGATCGGCTTGACCTGCGAGATGTTCACGTCCGGGAATAGGCACGCGGCGAGCGTCGTCTCCGAGAAGCCGTCGGTGCCCGTCGATCCGACCGGTTGGCCGATCAGCTGCTTCGGGCTGGTGATCCCCGGCGCCGCGATGCACTGCGTGTCGAGCTTCATGCCGTAGGACCAGATCGCGTGGATCGGCGCGTTCGCCGCCGCCGACTCGATCGCGTCGGTCGCGGAGGAGAAGCCAAAGGTGATCGAACCCGCCGTCGTGCCGAGCTCGGTCTGCAGCCCGTTCGGCATGGAGATGAAGTGAACGTGCAGGTGCTCCTTGGCGAAGAAGCCCTCCTGCTGGGCGACGTAGGGCGCCATGAAGATGACCTTCGGCGGCGAGAGCGCGAGGCCGACGTTGACATCGGCCCAGGCGATCTTCGACGCGTGCGAGCGCGCGGCACTCGCGCCGGGAAGCGCAACGGACGCGCTCACCATGAGTGCCGCTCCGACGACGCCGACGCCGGCTGCCACGCGCCGGCGTGATGGACGCCGGAAGGGATATGGTGCTTTCATACTGTGATCCCCCCTGGGTATCGGTGGTTACTGCTGCGCTCTTTCTAGCGTGTCTCGCACAGGCCCGGTACACCGCCCTTTGGCGGGGGGCTCAGGCGCTCTGGTAGAGCTTGGTGATGACGAACTCGCGATGGCCCAGCGCCTCGGCGCAGGTGAGCCGGCCGCGTATCGTCTGGGCGACGAGCGTGTCGAGCTGGTCGCCCGCCTCCTCCAAGGTGAGCTCGCCGGTCAGGATCTTGGAGACGTCGAGGTCGATGTGCTCGCTCATCGTCGCGGCCGTGATCGGGTTCGCCGTGATCTTGAGAACCGGCTCGATCGGGTTGCCGATGATGTTGCCCTGACCGGTGGGGAACAGGTGCAGAACGGCACCGCCGGCCGCCATGAGGGTGATCGTCTCTGCCGCTGCGCAGGAGCTGTCCATGAAGTTCAGCCCTGCACGGGTCGGTCGCGCGGCCGGCCCGATCGCGTCGACAACCGGGACCGTGCCGGTCTTGGCGATGTTGCCGAGTGCCTTCTCCTCGATGGTCGAGAGGCCACCGCGGATGTTGCCCTCGGTCGGCTGCGAACCGAGGAGGTTGGCGCCGGAGGCCTCGATCATCGCGATGTAGTTGTCGTAGAAGGTCATGAAGCGCTTGCGGACGTCGTCGTCGATGCAGCGCTCGGCGATCAGGTGCTCCCCGCCGGTGAGCTCGCTCGTCTCACCGAAGATCACCGTGCCGCCGCGCGCGACGTGACGATCGACGACGACCGAGGTGGTCGGGCACGACCCCAGCCCGCTCGTGGTGTCCGACTCGCCGCACTTGATCGAGACCAGCACCTCGGCGAAGTCGACTTCGGTGCGCTCGAGCGCGCTCGCGTCCTGGAGCATGCGCGCCGCGTGGCGGGCACCGGTGGCGATGGTCTCGAGGTCCCCGTGGCGCTCGATCGACAGTCCGACAACCGGCTTGCCCGTCTCGGCGATCGCGTCCGCCACCCGTGCCGTCCAGGCCGGCTCGATGCCGACCACAACTGCTGCGGCGACGTTCGGGTTGGTGCCCGCACCGATCAGCGTCGCGAACGTCAGTTCGAGATCTGCGCCGAACTGGAGGCGCCCGTAGGCGTGCGGCAGCGCGAGCGTGCCGGGGACGACCTTCGCGATGGCCTCAGCGGAAGCGTTGGAGAGGTCGTCGACCGGAATGATCACGACATGGTTGCGAATACCCACCCGGCCGTCGGGCCGGCGGTAGCCGGTCAGGCGCTCTGCTGCCATCGTGCGCTCCTCACGTTGTGCGTGTGAACAAGGGCGCCACGCTCGATCGCGCAGCGTGTGAGCGCGACGCGCACCTTGTACTCGGTGACCTCGGCGCCTTCTGCCAGGTCGACGAGTGCGACCTTGTGACCGAGCGGGATTGCCTCCTTGACGAGGATCGTCTCCCGGCGGTTCGAGTCGAGCCAACCGGCGAGCGCCTCACCGGGCTCGAGGTCCCGGATCGCGACACCGACGTCGTCGCCCTCATTGTGGATCAGCACGGCCAGCGTGCCGCTACTGGTGTCGTCCCCCACTCCATCCATCCTTCTTCAACTCTGGCTAAGACCTCTGACCTCTTTCCAGCGCAGCGTACTGACACCCCTGAGAAGCGTCAAGCTCCCGACGGCGTCGCCCATCTTGACCCCCGACGGCGACGGTGCAGGTCACGGGCACTGTCGTGGGGGTCGACGTCAGCTGATGAAACAGTCGGGCACGCGCACGCCGCGGTCCGCGGCGAGCGCCACAAGCTCGGCGGCGAGTGCCTCCGGAATCGACAGCGCGAGGTCGTCACCGATCTCCCGGGGAAGGAGGTGGGCGGCGCCGGGTACCCGACCACCGCTATCGGAGATCGAGCGTGCGAGCGCTGCGAGGCGCTCCCGGGCATGGCCGTCACCGTCGAGGAACCGCGGATCGAGCGCGATCACAAGGTGCGCGACCCGCTGGGCCGCCGCGGCCGCTGCAGGCGCCAACGGATCCGCGATCTGGGGCGCGAGGTTCGGGCCGATCACCCCCCCCGTCAGGGCCTCGACGAGGAACGCGAGCGCGAAGCCCTTCGCCCCCCCAAGAGGCGCGAGCATGCCCGCAAGCGCGCTTGCGGGGTCGGTCGTCGGCGCGCCCGTCGCGTCGAACGCCCAACCGGGCTCGAGGGCGGCGCCATCACGTGCCCGAGCCGCGATCGTCCCGCGGGCGACCGCCGCGGTTGCGAGGTCGACGATTGCGGGGCGCGGCGATGCCGGCACCCCGGCCGCGATCGGGCTCGTCGAGAGCAGCGGTCGGTCTCCGCCCACCGCCGGCATGGCCGCCGGGCCCGTCGAGAAGGCGAGGCCGACGAGACCGACCTCCACGAGCGGGACGACACCGAGACCAAGCACCCCGGCGTGCCCGGAGTTCGCGATTGAGACGGCCGCCACACCCGAGCGGGCCGCGAGCACCGCCGCGTGCTTGGCCGCTCGCGTCAGCTGCCAGTGACCGAGCCCGTTGCCGCCGTCGAAGACGGCGGTCGCCGCGCTCTCCCGCAGGAGGCGCAGGCTGGCCTGTGGATCGGTACCGCCTGCGGCGAAGCGTTCGAGGTAGTGGGGGAGACGCAAGAGTCCATGTGACGGCCGCCCCCAGACCTCGGCAACGACGAGCGCACACGCCGTCTCGCTCGCCGCCTCGGGTGGCATTCCCGCCGACTCGAGCAGGCCAGAACTGAGCGCCCGAGCGCCGCCGACGTCGATCGGGCCTGCCACAGCTCCATCCCTCCCCCGGACCGCACTCACCCTAGGTTCCTTGCGCCGCGCGTCGAAACCG
Organism: Actinomycetes bacterium; assembly: GCA_021850345.1. The sequence goes on from JAJZMN010000125.1 coordinate 4,478, forward strand.
CGGCGCGTCGAACGTGGCGAGCCCGGACCGGGCCGCCTCCACCGCGGTCAGTCAAAGACGGAGTCGAGCCTGCCGACGGACCACCGGGCGACGAAGCTGAAACGATCTCCCCGCACGATGCTCTGGCGCCACTCGATCGGGATCCCCGCCGATGACGCCAACCTCTCGATCCCGAAGGCCGGTTCCCGGCTCCCGATGTGCAGAACCTCGCAGTCCGACGCATCGGGCATAACCGGGCGGATCCTCTCCCATCCCGCCGTGAGACGCACCCCGCAGAGCCGTTCGAGCTCGTCGCAGAGCGATGCGCTCCGAAAATCGACATCAAGCAGGGGAGCCGCTCGATCCGCCGGCAGCCAGGATCGGTCGAGCGCGAGTGGCTCCCCGTCAAACACGCGGAGTCGCTCGAGGTAGAGGAGGGACCCGCCTTCGCAGGAAAGCGTCTCGGCCGCCCGTTGGTCGTCGCGCACTTCGAGCGCACGCACGACGGTCTCCTGCCCGCCGACGCAGTCGACCGATCGGTACAGGCTGTACGGCTTTCCGATCGCCTGCTCGATCGGCGCGCGCGTGACGAAGGAGCCTTGTCCGCGCCGGCGCTCGAGAAGGCCGTCGGCCTGCAGACGCCGGACGGCCTCTCGGACCGTGTGCCGGCTGACGCCATAGCGCGCGACGAGTTCGAGGTCGCCGGGAAAGCGATCATCGAACTCCCCTGCCTCCAGGCGCTGGCGAAGATCCGCCAGCACCTGGGCCCACAGCGGCCGCGCGAGCGTTGCCCTCATCGTCCCAGTATGCACCCTCGACGCTCTCTTCGGCGCAGTCCGCCCCCCCCTTGCTTGAAGGTTTCGTGCCGTTGCTCTCCTGTTCGCCGCTCACGGGCAGCCCGCGTCAGAAGATCCCCGATGCCCTGCCCGGACCTTCGCCGGCTGTCCCTTCTCACGGTTCTGGCACTCCGCATCGAGCGGATCTGCGCGAAGGACGTGTGCCTCCCCGTGCAGCCAACGGTCACGTGCCCGACATCCCGGTCACCGTCTCAACGAGGGCTTGCTGAGCCCTCCGCGTTGTGCGACCGCGATCCCGGCGCCGCAGTGAAGGGGGCCGGCCGGCC
>JAJZMN010000182.1 GCA_021850345.1 Actinomycetes bacterium
CAGCGCGCTGTGTTCGCTGTGTTCTCGATGCCCATCCGAGCGAGCAGGCCTCGCACGCGCCGCTCGATCTCGTCGCGGATCGGGCGCACGTCGGCAAGGGACTTGCCTGCGGGGTCCTCGACCTCCCAGTCTTCGTAACGCACGCCTGGTACGACAGGGCAGGACTCACCGCAGCCCATCGTGATCACGACGTCTGCAGCGCCCAGCATCTCGGGCGTCCATGCCGCGGGCGACTGCGCGGAGATGTCGATCCCCACCTCTGCCATCGCGCCAACCGCCGCCGCGTGCAGCCCCAATGCCGGCTGGGAGCCGCCGGACACGCCGACGGCGCGCCCGCCGGCCAGGTGCGTGAACCACCCGAGCGCCATCTGGGACCGCCCGGCATTGTGCGTACAAAGGAAGACCACCGTGGGCACGCCGTCCGACTGCATCGCTCCGTCCACCTCCGGCTCCGCACAACCGTCGACCGCGGACGACTCGGTGCCCATCGGCGAGGGTCGTCCCGGCACTATGATCGATGCTGATCGATGCATCGACCGTAGACGATGCATCGCAATCAGTCAATGGGAGGAACGCATGGCTGAGCGCGCCGCCACCGTCGGGGTCACCGAGTTGGCCGAGTGCTGCCCGTCCATCCTTGCCGCGCCGCTCGCGGTCGGCGAGGCGGGGGAGCTCGCTCGGGCGTTCGCGGCACTGAGCGACCCCGTGCGGCTCCGCATGCTCTCGATGCTCGCTGCGGCGCCGTCGGGCGAGGTCTGCGTCTGCGACTTCGTGGCGCCCCTCGGCAAGGCCCAGCCGACGGTCTCTCACCACCTGAAGGTGCTGGGCGACGCGGGGCTGATCCACGGTGAGCGTCGTGGGAAGTGGGTGTGGTACTCCCTCGACCGCGCGCGACTCACGAGCCTGCGGGACGCGCTCAGCGCATGATCGACGGACGCCGCTCGCGCTTGGACGAGGCGAACGCTCGATGGCGCGAGATGCTCGCGCACTGGGCGATCCCCGAGGAGATCCAGCACGCCGCACCGGCGTCGCCCCACTTCTTCGATCCCGCCGTCTTCGCCAAGGCGGCAGACGATGCCCTCGAGCGGTCCGCCGACTCCCCCTCCGACGAGGCAGCCAGGGCATCGTTGCCACGTTGCGGTGCGATCTTGGACGTCGGCTGTGGGGCAGGGGCCGCGAGCCTTCGGCTCCGCCCGCACCGGCTGACCGGCATCGACCCCAACCAGGCGCTGCTCGACGAGCTCGTCCGCCGTGCCCGTCGTCTGGAGATCGAGACGTCGACGGTGCAAGGGCTCTGGCCCGACGATGCCGACCATTGCCCGGTGGCGGATGTCATCGTCTGCCATCACGTGCTCTACAACGTCGCGGACCTCGCCGCGTTCGCCACGGCGCTCGACGCGCACGCACGGGAGCGGATCGTCGTCGAGGCGACCACGGTGCATCCGCTCTCGTGGACCGCGCCATACTGGCGAGAGCTGCACGGCCTCGTGCGACCGGATCGCCCGACCGTCGACGATGCGCTCGCCGTCCTGGAGACCTCGAACCGCCGGGTGCACATCGAGCGATGGGTGCGCCGCTACCCGCCGGTGGACGCAGCAGACCCCATGGCCGTCGCACGCCTGGCGCGGCGGCTCTGCCTGCCCGATGCGCGCCACGACGAGCTGCGCACGCTGCTCGACCGGTTCCCCGTTCCCACCGAGCGCGAGGTCGCGACGCTTTGGTGGTGAGGCGGGGCGCAGCGCCTCAGCGCTGGGCACCACCGGCGACGAGCGCGAGGAGCTCTCGGTGCACCGCTGGATCGGCCCCGCAGACGAGGGTCCGGGTATCGAGCGTCCACGGCATGCCGGCTGCGTCGGTCACGTGCCCGCCTGCCTCGGTGACGAGCAGCAAACCAGCGGCGCTATGGACCGCACCGGGGCTCTTGAACGAGACGTAGCCTGCGAGCCTGCCGGCGGCCACGTAGGCGAGACCGAGCGTGGTTGCGAAGCTCCGGATATCCCAACGATCTGCCCGGATCGCCGCCGCGACGGTGTGCGCCGCCGCGTCTCGTGCCGGTCCGGCAGCCGGCCACGCCCCGAAGTCCACCACCATGCTCGAGCGTGAGGTCGAGAGCGGCTCGGCGTCGCCGCCACGTACTCGCCACGCGCCCTTGCCGAGCTCCGCGACCAGCACGTCGCCGTTGGAACCGTCACCGACCACCGAGACGGCGACCCGTCCCGCTTCGACCATCGCGGTGTTGACCGCGTACAGCGGAATGCCCGACGCGAAGTTCCGGGTGCCGCAGATCGGGTCGACGAGCCAGTAGGAGGCGTCGACCGGCACCTCTCCCCCACGCTCCTCGCCGACGACCGGCATGGCGATGTCACGAGCGATCGCGCGGCGCAGCTGGTCCTCCACCGCGACGTCGGTGTCCGTCACCACGTCACGACCGAGCTTCGCGTGGACGCCGCCAGTTCCTCTTGCAGCGAGCTCGAGAGCGTCGCGGACTAAAGAGATGGCGGCCAACGTCTCGGATCGCAAGTCGGTCATGACGCCATCTTTGTCTCCGAGCCGGGTTCCGCTCACCTCCGTGCTCCGAGCCTCGATCTCCACCAGCCGGTGGAAGGGCTCGAAGACGCTCGGCAGCTCATCTGGAGGAGCCCCGACGCGTCGGTGCGCTCGCGATCCCTGCGATGACCCGGTCGGCAAGCGGCAGGCCCCTATCAGCCCCCTGGCCCGACCACCCGCAGGCGCACGGTCACCTCGAGACCTTCGAGGCTCTTCAAGAGATCCTCGGGAGGGGGTCCGGCGATATCACTGATGACGTATCCGATGTCACCCCTGGTGGCGAGCAGCTCCCCTTCCACGTTCAGGCCGTGCTCAGCGATGAGCGCGCTGATCTCGGCAAGGACGCCCGGCACGTTGCGGTGCACGTACAGCAGACGCCATGCACCGGTCGGCGCCTGCGGGTCGAGGGGCGGCAGGTTCACGCTGAGCGAGGTAGTGCCCTGCCCGACGTAACGCAACAGCTTGCCCGCGACGAAGTTGCCGATGTCCTGCTGGGCTTCTTCGGTGGACCCACCGACGTGGGGCGTGAGGATGACGTTCGGCAGTCCCTGCAGCTCCGAGACGAACGGCTCGCCCCTGCTCGCGGGCTCGTGGGGGAAGACGTCGACAGCGGCGCCGGCCAGATGCCCCGAGACGAGATGCGCGCGGAGCGCCTTGTGGTCGACCACGAAGCCTCGGCTCAGGTTCAAAAAGAGGCTCCCTCGCCGCATACGCGAGAACTCCGCCTCACCGAACATCTGACGGTTTGCCGGTCTCCCGTCGACGTGCAGGGTCACGATGTCGGCCGCTTCGAGCACCTCTTCGAGGCTGCTGCACGGGTGGGCGTTGCCGAGCGCCAGCTTGTCGGCGGTGTCGTAGAACCACACGCTCATCCCGAGGGTCTCGGCCAGGACCGAGAGCTGGCTTCCGATGTTGCCATAGCCCACGATGCCCAAGCGCCGGCCACGGATCTCGTGGCTGCCCGCCGCGGACTTGTCCCACACCCCGGCGTGCATCTTGCTGCTCTTGTCGGTGAGCCGTCTCGTGAGGGCGATCATCTCCGCGATCGCGAGCTCGACGACGCTTCGCGTGTTCGAGAACGGCGCGTTGAACACCGCGATGCCCCGGCGCGACGCCGCGGCGAGGTCGATCTGGTTCGTGCCGATGCAGAACGCCCCGATGGCGAGGAGGTGGGGCGCCGAGTCCAGCACGCGCTCGGTGATATGGGTGCGCGACCGGATGCCGACGACATCCACGTCCGCCAAGCGTTCCTGGAGCTCCGCCTCGTCGAGGGCGTGGTCGACCGTCTCGACCTCGAACCCGGCGGCGCCGAGCACCGCTGACGCGTCAGGGTGGACGTTCTCGACAAGGAGGGCGCGCCACGGACGGTGGCGTGGCGTCTCATTCGACGAGGCGGTCATCGGTCGTGCTCCTCTCCATCTACTCCATCTACGGGTGTGTCGCGCTCTCCCACGGCTGGATCGGGGTCCGTGAACAGCACGCCGGGGTTCAGCAGTCCATCGGGGTCCAGTGCGCGCTTCAGCGCCCGCATCGCCGCGAGCTCCGCTCGGGTGCGAGAAAGCCCGAGCCACGCGACCTTCGCGCGCCCGACACCGTGCTCGGCGCTGATGCTGCCACCGAGGTGCGCGACCAGCTCGAGGACCGTGCCGTCGACGGTCTCGTCCTCGGGGGGTGGTCCGACCACGTTCACGTGCAGGTTGCCGTCGCCCACGTGGCCGAACAGGACGACAGTGGCACCCGGCCACACCTGCTCCACTGCATTGCGCACGGCGGGGACGAATTCGGCGAGCGCACCGATCGGAAGGGTCACGTCCATCTTGTGCGGCACACCCGCCCCCGAGATCGCCTCGGTATGGCGCTCCCGGTACGCCCACAGACGCGCGATGCCCGCCTCGTCGCCCGCCAGCGCGGTCACCTCGTCGTCGACGCCCGCGGCGGCCAGGGCGGCCGCCAGCTCCTCGAGGGCGTCGCGATGCGCCTCTACCTCGACGAGCAGATAGGCGGCACGCCGTTGGCTGAACGGTGGCTCCATCCCCGCGTGGCGGCAGACGAGCTCGAGGCCGTCGTCGTAGAAGAGCTCTGCCGCGCTCAGACCGTCGGCGTGCCCCCGGATCTCGGCAGTCAGCGCGACGGCTGCCGCAGTGGAGTCGACACCCACCACGGCGACGGCACGCTCGGGCCGGCGAGGCACGAGACGGAGGCGGACTGCGGTGATGACCCCGAGGGTGCCCTCGCTCCCGACGAGAAGCTGAGGCCAGTCGTACCCGGTGTTGTCCTTCACCAGGCCCCCCAGGTGGCGCAGGACACTGCCGTCGGCAAGCACCGCTTCGGCACCCAAGACCTGGCGGCGCATCGTGCCGTAGCGGAGCACGTGGACACCGCCGGCGTTCGTCGCCACCATGCCCCCGATCGTGGCGGACTCCCTGGCGGCAAGGTCGACGGGGAACATCAGGCCCGCGGCACGCGCCGCCGCATGGACCGCAGCGAGCGTGGCGCCGGCCCCCGCCGTCACCTGCCCAGCATGGACGTCGACCGGGCCGATCTCTGCCAGCCGGGCGGTGCTGAGCACCACGGGGTGAACCGTGGCGTCCGACGGCGGCACGGACGCGCCGACCAGACCGGTGTTCCCCCCCTGGACCACCACGGGGACTCGGGCGTCGTGGCAGGCACGGAGCACCTCGGCAACCTCTCGCGTGGTCCCTGGCCGCACCACGAGCGCGGCCGGCCCGCAGAAGCGACGCGTCCAGTCCGTCGTGTACCCGCCGACGACGTCGGGATCGGTGAGCACGTGCGCGACGCCGACCACCGCGCCAAGCCGGGCGGCGAGTGGCGCGCCGGCGTCGCTCGGCGAGGAGGCTGGCGAGCTCGTGGCACGAGGGCCGGGCGTCGTCGTCGACGCTGAGGTGCTGGGGGGGGCCATGCCTCCTTCACGGTACCGGAGGACGAGCAGGGGGCTCGGACCACC
>JAJZMN010000022.1 GCA_021850345.1 Actinomycetes bacterium
GACGTCTCAGTGAAGCGCTTAGACGGGTCCGGGCAACCGGGCGAGTCCGTCACCGCCACGGGGCAACCCGTGGCTGCCTGAGCGTGCTCACGTTTGAGCACGGTGCTGGTAACGGTCACTCGACCAGGTGGAGCCAGTCCTTGTACGGGTCCAGCTCGCCGCGGACCGCCGAGAAGTAGGCCCGTTGGAGTTCCGAGGTGATGGGACCGCGAGCTCCAGAGCCGACGACGCGGTCGTCCACCGCGCGGATGGGGGTGAGCTCCGCCGCGGTGCCGGTGAGAAACGCCTCTTCCGCCAAGTAGAGGTCGGTGCGGATGAGCGGCTCGTGGCGAACCTCGATGCCCATGTCCTTCGCGAGTACCTCGACCGTGTCCTGGGTGATGCCGTCGAGCGCGCCGGCGTCCGAGGTCGGCGGCGTGAACAGCACGCCGTCGCGCACGATGAAGATGTTCTCACCGGTGCACTCGCTGACTCGCCCGTCCGAGGTGAGCAGCACCGCCTCGTCGTAGCCGGCCTTCAGTGCCTCGATCTTCGCGAGCGACGAGTTGACGTACATCCCGACGCTCTTCGCCGCGGTGGGCGCCGCGTTGGGGTCGTGGCGGCGCCACGAGGCGATCTTGACCGACACCCCGCGCTGGAGCGCCTCCTCCCCGAGGTAGGTCCCCCACGGCCAGGTGGCGATCGAGACGTTGATCGGCGAGAGCAGCGGGTTGAGGCCCATCTCGCCGTAACCGAGGTAAACGAGCGGGCGGATGTAGCAACCGTCGTCCATGCCGTTCACACGCACGAGCTCCGCGCTCGCGTCGATGAGCTGTTCGACCGTGAAGGGGATGTCGATCATCATGATGTGCGCAGATGCGACAAGCCGACGGATGTGGTCGGCCAGACGGAAGACGGCGACGCCTTGGGAAGTCGGATACGCCCGGATCCCCTCGAAGACACCCGAGCCGTAGTGGAGCGTGTGGGAGAGCACGTGGACCTTGGCATCCGCCCAGTCGACGAGCTCGCCGTCCATCCAGATCTTCTTCGTGGGGGTGATCGGCACGGTTACAGCCTTTCTGCGATCGCGTCGCCGATGGCGGCGGTGGTGGTGGTGGCAGGTGTGTGGGATTGGGCACCCGGGCGTCCCCCGGCTCCGGTCGGCGTGGCGTCCTCCACAAGGCCCTCTGCAGCCTTTCGAATGCGCGCGGCGGCCTCGGGCTCGCCGAGGTGCTCGAGCATGAGCGCCGCGGACACGACGGCGGCGACGGGGTTGGCGCGGCCCGTGCCGGCGATGTCGTGCGCCGCGCCGTGGACCGGCTCGAACATCGAGACCGCCCCGGGGTGGAGATTGGCGGAGGCGGCGTAGCCGATCCCGCCGCACACGGCACCGGCCAGATCGGTGAGGATGTCGCCGAACAGGTTGTCCGTGACGATCACGTCGTATCCGGCGGGGCGCTCCACCATGTGGATGCACGCGGCGTCGACGTGCTGGTAGCCCGTCGCGATCCCTCGATACGCGGCGGCGGCCGCGTCGAAGGTGCGCTTCCAGAGATCACCGGAGAAATTGAGCACGTTCGTCTTGTGAACGAGCGTCACCTGCCGTGCCGGCCGGCCCTCGGCCAGCTCGAACGCGTACCGGACGACCCGCTCCACTCCCATGCGCGTGTTCACCGATCCCTGCGTGGCGACCTCGTCCGGCGTGCCCTTTCTGAGAAAGCCACCTTCACCTGCATACGCGCCCTCGGTGTTCTCCCGGACCACGACGAAGTCGACCGTCGAGTCTCCCCCTGCGGCGGCGGCCACCGAGCCGGGAACCGCGTGAAACGGGCGCAGGTTGACGTAGAGGTCGAGCTCGAAACGGAGCCGGAGGAGGAGACCGCGCTCGAGCACGCCCGACGGCACCGACGTGTCCCCCACTGCCGGCCCGACCGCGCCGAGGAGGATGGCGTCGTGGCCGCGCAGCTCGTCCAAGACCTTGTCCGGCAGGACCTCACCCGTCCGGCGGTACCGGTCGGCACCGAGGTCGTATTCGGTGGTCTCGAGGGTCACCCCCGCCGCGGCGACGACCTTGAGGGCCTCGGCCACCACCTCGGGCCCGATGCCGTCCCCGCCGATGACGGCGACCCGGTGGCGGGAGCGCGAGCGCCCGCCCCTGCCTGCGACGCTGGTCTCCTCAGCGCGGCCGCTTCCTCCTTCGAGGGCGGTCGCTGTCGGTCGGGATCGCGTGGCCTGCATCGTCTGCTCTGTCTGCTCCGTCTGCTCTGTCTGCTCTGTCTGCATCGTCTGCATCGTCTGCTCAGTTTGCATCCTGCTCGGTTCGGACGGCGGAGGCGGGATCGCGCTGCAGATCACGCCTGAAAAGCAACGACCGCCCACCAGGTGGACGGTCGGAAGCGCGCGGGGTGGTCCGGCGCGCCTAGTCGATGCCTACCTCGGAAGGGCGCGGGCCCGTCATCGCCGCTCAGTCTCCCGTAGGGCGCGAGCCGTCGTCAACCGTCGAACCCGCCCGTGGCGTTCCTCACAGCGGAGACCGCGCCGCGAGCGGGGGGGTCCGTGCCTCACAGGTCGGCGCCCATCTGGTCCACGGTCTGGGGAGTGATGGCGAGGTCGCCACCGAGGACCGTGAGGTGGGTCACCGCGGCACCGCCGATCCCGCTCGTCCCTGCCACCTCGAGGAACGCAGTGAGCGGCGCGCCGACCGTCGTCGGGTTCTCCGTGAGGAGGAGCGGTTCGGGCGAAGCCGATGTCGGGCCATCCGCCGCCACCACCGCGCCGGCGAGGCCGTCACTGAAGTACGCGCCCTGCGCGACCGTGAGGTCGCCCGTGCCGTGCCACCCCGCCCCTGTCGGGGCGGCCGAGGTCTCGAGCCTCGCAAGCTCGACCGCAGTGTCCGTGGCGTCGCGGCCTGCGACCCGGAGCACCGAGACCCCCATGCCCTCGAGAGCGGTGACGACGGCGTCCGAGACGGCGAGCGGGCCGCCGACGACGAGGACCTGACGGATGCCAAGGGCGGTGATCGCTGTGGCGGCCTCTGGAGAGAGGGACCCGGGCGTCGTGAGCAGCACCGGCAGCCGTTCGGCGTAGGCGAGGGTGCTCGCGGACTCCGCGTCCTGGAACCCGGTCCCCGTGGCGAGCACGGCCGTCGCGATGGCACCGCCCGAGGACGGGGCGGCGGACGCATGCCCGGCGGTGTCGTTGAAGCGGCCGTCCCCACCTGTGGCGTCCGTTCCCTGGTACGCCCCCGACAGGTCGAGGCTGCCCACCCCGCTCGTCGAGGCGGCCTGGGCGATCTCGGCGGCGGTCTCGTAGGCAGTGGAGCCGGCGACCCGGGTGACGGTGATGTCGCTGCCGGTCGTCGACGAGCCCCCACACGTTCTTGCCGGCGTCACCTCGAGGGCGGTCACGACCGCTGTGCTCACCGCGAGGGGCCCGCCGACCACGACGACGTGGGTGATCCCCTCCTTCGAGAGGGCTGCAGCCGCGGCGGAGGACAAGGTGGTGGGCGTCGTGAGCAGCGTCCCGGTCCCGAGGCTCCGGGCGAGCGGCGCGCTCGCGAGGGCGTCCGGATAGGTCTTGTCGGTCGCGAGCACCACGGGTCGTGTCGACGGTGACGTCCCTGGACAGTGGCCCGCCCCCGAAGCGAACTGGTGCTCCAGCTCGGCCGCGGCGGTCGCGTCCGGTGTGGTCCCCGCGATCCTCGTGTACGCGCCGAACGGCGGAACCGGGCTCACCAGCGGCGCGTTCGCGTTCCCCGTGAGCTGCGGGTCGTGATGGAACTGCGGCCACGCGCCGGGCCCGTCGACGCTCGCACCGTCGGATGTGGCGATCTCGTAGTGGGCGACGACGCTGTTGTCGGGCTGGTAGCCGGCGACGGTGATGCCGATGGACCCGTTGGCGTCCTTCGTCACGAGCGGCGCGTTCTGGAACCCGGTTGTGACGAGGACTGTGGCGTCGAGCACCGCCCCGTCGTGACCTGTGAGGATGTCGAAGCCATTGATCGTCGCCACGACGACGTCCTGGCGTCCTGTGCCGAGTGCGACGGTGACCGGGGACCCGAAGATCTCGTGCGCGAGCTGTGCGTGCCAGAGCGTCGCGCCGTTCGCACCATCGAGCGCGTCGACGCCGCCCGAGCGTGTGGTGACGATCACCTGCAGCTGCCCGTTGCCGAGCACATCGGCGAGCGCCGGGCTCATGTAGCCGGTTGTGCCGGAGAGCGTGCGCGCCCAGACCTGCTGGCAGCTGGTGTTGATCGCGATCACCTGGTCGTGCTGGGACGCGGTGGGATATGTCGGGCCCGTGCCAGCGACGATGCCGATCGATGTGCTTGCGAGGAACTTTCCCACCGCCGGCGAGGAATTGATCGACTCGTCCGTTGTGTCCTCGCAGAGCAGGGTCCCCGAGGCGCTCAGGATCCGGAAGTGGCCGCCGTTCGTGTACTGCCTGCCGTAAGCCTGCCCGGCGGTGGAGGCCCCCCCTTCGATGATCTGGTTGGCGCCGTTCGCCTTCACCTCGGCGATCGCGGGCGTGGCGAAGTTGGAGTCCGCCTGGAACCAGGGGAACCCGAGGAGCACCGCCCGGGTGGTCGCGTTCATGGCGTAGGTCTCTTGGCCCAACGTGCCGGCCACAGCCCCGGTGACTCCCCCGAGTGTGCCGACGGCGATGCCGGCGAAGACGCCGTCGGCGGCGCAGGCCGTGTCGGTCGAGGGGTTGGGAGCCCGTACGAGGTCCTTCGCACCGTCGGGCAGCAGCCACTCGTAGCCCCCGGCACACGGCTCGGCGGCGTTCCCCGTGCCGACGAGCACGGTGTCGTGCGCTGTTCCCGTCGCTCGGACCACCGACGGCGTGGATGTCACGGGCACGCCGACGTCCTTCGGCCAGCCGGGCACCGCGGTGCCGCTCGCGAGGTTGAAGGCGTACACCAGTCCCGACCGGTCGCCGAAGACCGCGGCCGGACCACCTGTCAATGTGGCGAGGGACGGGGACGACAACGCCACGTCGTGCGTGCCGTCGGGGAGCTTGACGCTCCACACCTGGCGGAGGACCGGGGCAGCCGCCCCGGCGCCGGCCGCGGCTGAGCCGCCGGCCAAGCCTGAGACGCCGGCCACGGCTGAGCCGCCGGCCACGGCTGAGCCGCCGGCGAGCGCCGTGGTCATCATGACCAGGGCCGCCGCGCCGAGCCCGGCGCCCCTCCGTAGGCTGCCTTGGACGCCGGCGCGCCACGTCCCGTGCCACGAAGCCATGGGCCCCTCCCCTCCTTGCCTTCCCGAAGTCTCGCGCACGGGCCGGATCGGATCAGCCGGTAGCCTTTCGGCCATGACCGACGCTTCCGGCACCGAGCCGGCGCGCCTCACGCCGGAGACCTACGAGCGGCTGCAGGCAGAGCTCGAAGACCTGACGACGCGAGGGCGGGTGGAGATCGCGCAGGCGATCGAGTCGGCCCGCGCGCTCGGCG
>JAJZMN010000078.1 GCA_021850345.1 Actinomycetes bacterium
CTCCCGCGCCTGGCAGGCAGCGAGCTGACCGGCGATGCCGTCTTCAAGCTCTTCGACACGTACGGCTTCCCGCCGGAGCTCACCGTCGAAGAGGCGCGCATCGAGGGCATCCCGGTGGCCTCCGGCTGGAGCGCCCGCTTCGAGCAGCTCATGGGCGACCAGCGCGAGCGTTCGCGCACCGCTGCCGCCGGACTGTTCAAAGGGGGCCTCGCGGACCGCTCCGCCGCGACGACCCGGTTGCACACCGCGACCCACCTCCTCTACAAGGCCCTGCGGCTGGTGCTCGGGGACCATGTCGTCCAGCGGGGAAGCAACATCACGCCCGAGCGGCTCCGGTTCGACTTCTCGCACTCCCAGAAGGTCACGCCCGGGGAGCTCGCGAAGATCGAAGCGATCGTCAACGAGGCGATCGCCCGCGACTGGCCCATGCGCATGCGCGAGATGTCGCCGGACGACGCGTTCGCGTCCGGGGCACTCGGGGCGTTCGGCGACCGCTACGGCCCGACCGTGACCGTCTACACCGCCGGCGACCCGACAGGCGAGTGGTACAGCAAGGAGATCTGCGGCGGCCCGCACGTCGTCCACACCGCTGAGCTCGGACACTTCCGGATCGTGAAGGAGGAGTCGTCGGCGGCTGGCGTCCGGCGCATCAGGGCCGTGCTGCAGCAGACCGAACAGGGGCAGCGGACCGAACAGGGGCAGCGGACCGAGTAGCCGCCGGCGGCGGTCGGATGTGAGGGTCCGGCATCGCCTGGGAAAGGTATGAAAATGGACCGCGCCCCGGGGACCCCCTTCTCCTCTCGCAACGGCCACGCGACGGATCCGAGCCGCCGGGCTCTGGAGGCGATGGCGAGCGCAGCCCGCCGGGCGCAGGCATCCGAGGAGCGCCCCGTCGTCGACGAGGGCAACGCAGAGACCGGGCGACGTCGGCTGGTCTCCCGTTCGACCACTGCGAGCAGACGCGCCGTCGGAGGCCCCGTCCCCCGGCCACTCAGCCCGCCGAGACAGCCGGGCTCGGGAGCAGGTGGCCTTCGTCCCGGGGGCGCCACGACGACCCGATCCGACTGGCGGACACGCTGGGGCCTCGACGACCGCCGGGCACGCACCCTCCTCCTCGTCGGCGTGGTCGGGATCCTGGTCATCGCCGGCGCCGGTCTCGGTCTCGGCCTGGCTCTGCGTTCCGCGGCCCGGACCGCGACAAGCCCGGCCGGCGCGGCCCGCCGCTCTTCGGTGACCCATCGCGGGACCGGACCCTCGACAGCGCCGAGCGGGGGGAAGCCGAGCGGGGGGAAGCCGAGCGGGGGGAAGAAGTCCCAACCGAGCGCCAAGCCCGGCACATCCGGCCACGGGGGGACCGCCGGGTCCGCGTCCACCGCCACCTCGGCTCCGCCGACGACCGCGCCGCCCGCGACCCCTGGCGGACCACGGCTCTCATCGGTGTCGCCCGCAGCTGGCGGGGCCGGCCAGACGGTCGTCGTCAGCGGCTCAGGGCTGTTCAGCAGCAACGGCGAGGTGCTCGCCTACTTCGGAGGGCAGGCCGCCCCCACGAGCTGCGCCTCGCAGACTTCTTGCACGGTGACCGTGCCCGACCTCGGGGCGGGACGCTCGACGGTCCCACTGACGGTCGTCACCGACAATGGCCGGTCCAACGCGCTGACGTTCTCGTACGCCTGAGCGGCTCCTACGCCTGAGCGGCTCCTACGCCTGAGCGGCTCCTACATCTGAGCGGCTCGCCGTCCCAGCGCCCCGAGCCATTCGGGTCCGAGCTGCGCCACCGATGTGCAGCCCATGAGCACCATCGTCCGGCGCATCTCCGCGCCGAGGATGTCGAGGACCCGCTCGACGCCCCGCTCCCCTGCCGCGGCGAGCGCGTAGAGGTAGGGGCGTCCGATCATGACGGCGCGAGCCCCGAGGGCGAGGGAGGCGACGACGTGCGAGCCCCGGCGGATGCCGCCGTCCACCAGCACCTCAGCGTCGGCGCCGACAGCCGGGACGACGGCCTCCAATGCGTGGAGGGTTGCCGGCGCCCCGTCCAGCTGCCGGCCGCCGTGGTTCGACACCACGACCGCACGTGCGCCCGCGTCTACGGCGCGGCGGGCGTCGTCCCCCGACAGGATTCCCTTCACGACGAGCGGTCCTTGCCAGCGCTCCCCCAGATGTGCGACGTCCTGCCAGGAGAAGGGGGACGCCACCGAGCTGATCATGCCGCTCCCGTGGCCGGGCGGCCCCGCTCCGCGCCGGGAGAGCCGCAGACCGGTCGCCGCAAGCTGCACCGCCCACCGCGGGCGCGCGAGCACCTGCGCACCGAGCGGGACCGCGTTGTGCGCGTCGACCCGCAGGGGCGGTGCCATGCCGTGCCGGACGTCCCGCTCGCGGTTGCCGAGCGTCGGCGTGTCAACGGTGACTACGAGCACCTCGACCCCCGCAGCGGCGGCCCGGTCCATGAGGGCGTCCGCCTCGGGCAGCCCACCAGCCGAATAGAGCTGGAACCACAGCGGAACGCCCGACTCGGCAGCGACTTCCTCGACGGGGCTGCCGGCGACGGTGCTCAACACCGAGACCGTGCCTCGAGAGGCGGCGGCGCGCGCCGCCCCGGCCGGGCCGTCCGGGTGGAGGAGACGAACCAGCCCGCACGGGGCGAGCAGGACGGGGAGGTCGAGGGCCTTTCCGAGAACGGTGGTTCCGAGCTGAGGCTCGGTCCTGCCGGTCGCCATCCGAGGCCGCAGCTCGACTGCGCCAAAGGCGGCTTCGTTCCGCCGCATCGTCACCTCGTCGTCTGCCGCACCGTCCACGTAGTCGAAGACGACTGCGGGAAGCCGCTTGCGTGCGGCGCGGCGGGCGTCGGCGACGCTGTGCAGGCGCTGCGCGACGCGCGCGTCCGCACGGGCCATGAGCTCGGCGAACATCGTCAATCTTCCCCCTCTCTCCGGTGCACGGTGACGGCCCCCGACTGGTCGCGGGCGAGCACAACGATGGAATCGATGTTCACGTGTGCAGGCCTGGTGACGACGAACCCGATGCACTCCGCGACGTCGCTCGCGTCGAGTGGCGTCATGCCCCGGTAAATCGACTTCGCACGCTCCTCGTCGCCGCGGAAACGCACCTTGCTGAATTCGGTCTCCACCATGCCAGGATGGACCTCCGACACCCGGACGGGCCGACCAAGCAACTCCATGCGCAGGACGCGCGAGAAGGCACGCTCTGCGAACTTGGCTGCGTTGTACCCCGCGCCGCCTGCGTACGGCTCGTAAGCGGCAATCGATCCCACGGTCACGACGTGCCCGTCGCCGCTCGCTTCGAGGAGCGGGAGGAGCCGCTTGGTCATCCGGAGGGTGCCGAGGACGTTGACCTCGTACATCGCCCGCCAGTCCTCCTCGTCGGCGTGCTCGATCCGGTCGAGCCCCAGCGCACCGCCGGCGTTGTTGACGAGCACGCGGCACTCTTGGATCTGCGAGCAGAACCGGTCGACCGATGCGGGGTCCGCCACGTCGAGCACGGCCCATCGGGCACCGATCTCCTCCGCGACGAGGCGCAGACGGCCCTCGCGTCGCGCCCCGACCACCACCTCGAGTCCGAGCGAGGCGAGGTGACGTGCCGTGGCCTCGCCGATGCCGCTCGTCGCCCCCGTCACCACCGCCACGCCTGTCACCACGGACGGCACCCTACGCGATGCGGCGTTCAGGCCGATCTGGCCCGCCGCGAAGGTGGCGGGATGCCCAGCCCCGAGGTCACGGGCACCGTCGCGCATGGCGACACCTGCCTGCACGCGATGCTGCCTGCGGTCCCTGCAAGTTGGAACGACGTCAGTTGCGGCAGGGGTCGTACCAGGGCTGCTCGCCGTCGGCGTTGTAGAGCGCGATCGCGAGCAGGTCCTGGTCCCTCGGGGAAGCCTTGTAGGGCGGCACGCCGACGAGTGTGGGCAACCCTGCCAGCTGTGCGGCCTCGTTCCACGTGGGCTGCGAGAACTGGAAGGCACCCATGTACTGGCCTGTCGGGGAGATCGCCTGGTAGTTCCCGCCGGACTCCGCTTGGACCACGCAACGCAAGAAGGCGTTCAACTGCGGCATCGCGCCCGCTGTCGCCGGCGGCGCGGGCACCGGCGCGGCGACCGTCGGGAGCTTCGGCGCGCCGGACGGAGGCGGCGACGCGACGGCGGCGGCCCGGGCGGCGGCGGCCTGCTGCGCCTGTTCCTGGGCAATGGCGACCGCGAGGGCACCCGTGACGTTTGCGTGCTGCTCGGAGAGCTGCTGTTCGGTCGACTGCGCTTGGGCGAGCGCCGAGCTCGCACGTTGCAGCTGCTGCTGTGCCGCTGCCACGAGCCGCGCTTGGCTCGCCTCTTGCGTGTGCAGCGTGCGCCGGTCGGACTGGAGCTTGGCGACTGCCGAGTTGAGATCGCCCGTCATCACTTCCGCGTACACGGTCGTCGCCCCGTTCGACGGCGTCGCCGAGAAGAGCGAGCTCGTTCCGTCCGCTTGCGTGCCACCTTGGACGTACACCTTCACCGCGGCATTGCGGAGATCCGCGAGATCGGCGGCGATGTGACGACGGGTGACGTCGAGCTGCACCTGGTCACGGCGAAGCTGCGCGTCGTCGGCGGCGACGTTCGCCAAGTCCGCCGCGCGCTGCTGCTCGAAACCGTTGATCTGCAGCTGCTCGAGCAGCATCTTCTGGGTGAGCGCGGTGGCCTGCTGCTGCAAGCTCGTCACCGGGTCCGCCCCTGCGGGCGCGACGGGAGAGCACAGCGTTGCACCGAGCAGCGCTGCCGCGCCCAGACCGCACAAGGCGGGCGCCACGGCCTTCGCCGTCGACACCGCGCCTCGTCGGGCCACTTCCGAACCGGCCGCGATGGCACGCCAGAGGAAGGTCACGGGATTTTCGTTCTAGCGAGACGAATCTCCATCGTCAAGCGGGCAACGCCATCTGCCGGCGGCCTGGAGGCGACTTCGCCCTCGAAGCGCGTCGGCGGAAAGGCCCGTGACCTCGGCTTCGTCACGCGATCGCAACGGCATCGCAAGCTCGAAGGCGATTTGGCGAATTTTCCTCCCGCGGTCGCTCGGGGGTTCCTTCCTGCCCGCACTCGCACTCGTCCCCGAGCGCGCTGACGGCGTCGTGACGGTGACGGCAGACTGAGCGCATGCCTCGCCGCCGCGTGCACCGGCCGCTCGCGCTCGACGCGTCGCACTGGCGCGACGACGGCCAGCCCAAGGTGCGCTACCCCTCCCGCACCGACGCGCTCGTGGCGGCGGACGACCGCTCACGCGAGTCGGGAGCCCAGCTCGGCGTCTACGAGTGCGCGTTCTGCGGTGGTTGGCACATGGGACGGCGAGCCGGCCGCAGCGGCCGGTTGGACACCTGACACTCCTGACGCTAGCCTCGCCGTTGCA
>JAJZMN010000237.1 GCA_021850345.1 Actinomycetes bacterium
GGCGGCGGCGGCGGCGGCGGTGGTGCCCGCCGCGAGATCGGCGGCCGAGTCGGCTCCGGCTCCACCGGTGCGCGTCGGACGCTCGGCGCCCGTGACCTGGCGCGCGAGCGGCTTTCGCTGCTCGATGAACGCGACGTGGCGCCACGTGTCGGCGGAGAGCCCGACGGTGTTGTCGTAGGACATCCCCGTGAAGTTGAGGCCGTCCTCGGGGACGTGGTTCCATTCCTTGCACGCCACCTCGCACGCCTTGCAGCCGATGCACACCGAGGTGTCGGTGAAAAAGCCCATGCGGGGCGGCGGGCCCTCGTAGCCGCTCCCTGCGGCCGCGTCCTGGCCGTTCGCGAAGTCCATCTCCAACAGGTCGAGCGCGGGCAGCCGGAATTTGGTGCTCTCGACGGTCATCGGCTCGACCCCCCAGCAGACGGCTGGGCGTTCGCGGCGGGCTGGCCCGCCAACCCTGCCGGCGCCACCTCGGTCCTGGTCGACGCGCTGATGCCGGCGCGCGCTTGGTCGGTACCGGAGAGCACGTCGCCACCGCCGGCCGGAACGCCGGTCGCGAGCAGATGTGCGAGGCCCGGGAGGATGCCCAGCTGCTCCCCAATGGCCTGGGAGGGCAACTCGTCGTCGACGAGCCGGAGAACCTCGCTTCGCGTCGGCACCTGGGCCTCCTGCAGTTTCGTCTGCTGCGAGGTCGCCCGCCTTGGGCGCCGCGCATCTTCGACGGGTACCCGAGGCACCGGCCGACAAACTGTCCGGGCGCCGAATTGTCGCCGCTGGCGTGCAGCGGCGTCACTCAGCCGCCGAGGCTCGCGCGGAGGTCGCCCAGTCCCCTCGCCAGCACGTCGAGGTCCGCGCGGAGAAGCTCGACCTCCGCCCTGAGGGCGTCCAGGTCGCGTCGCAGCGCTCCGACGTCGGTCCCCAGCCCCCCGGCACCGGCATGCGGGGGAGCGAGGGCAGCGGGTCGGTCCTCGACCGCGGCCACCTCGACCGCGGCGTCCTCGACCGCGGCGTCCTCGACCGCGGCCACCTCGACCGCGGCGTGGTCCCGTGGCGCACCCGGGAAGGGACCGGCCAAGCGCGCGGCCCAACGACCTTCCTTCTGGCCGGGCAGGCGCCCCACGTGTTCGGCGAGGGGATGCTCACGAGAGGCCAGGAGGTCGAGCTCGTGGTCGACGGACTCGATCGCAGCCATTCGCTCCGTGCGCGCCCGGAGCTCGGCGGCCGTCTGCGGTCCGCGCAGCAAGAGGACCGCGAGCACGGCGAGCTGCGGGGCGTCGAGTCCGAGCAACTCGTCGAGCACGTGGCGGTAGCGCACGACGGAACGCCCATGGGCCGGGAGCACCGCACGGACCATGCGCTTCGTCTTCAACGACTCGATCGCCTCGAGCACGTCTGCTTCGTCGTACGCGGTGACCGGATCCCGGCTCGTCGTCTGGTTGCAGGCCGCCACGAGCGCGTGGATCGTCAACGGGTAGTACTGGGGCACCGTGAGCGCCTTCTCGACGAGCGACGCGACGACACGTCCCTCGCGTGCGGTCAGCCTGTCCACGCCGCGAGACGCTGCTTGAGCTCGGCGAGCACCGGGACCGGGCCGGGATCGACGCCCTCGGCCGCCGCCAGATGGAGCGAGACGAAGTCCCCGAGGAGCACGAGGTCGAAGAGCGCGGCCACGTCGCTCGTCGCGTCGGTGCTCACGTCGAGGACGTTCGCGACGACCTCTGTAATGAGCGCTTCGACGAGCTCGAAACGACGCGCCACCCGCGGGTGCTCCCCGGGGTAGCGCAGAGCCACGACGGTGAGCATCTGGCGCGTGACGTCCCCGTGCTGGCCCCAACCGGCGATCTCGTTGTGGCAGAGCTCCGGCTGGAGGGAGAAGAACGCCGGGGCCTTGGCGTTCTCGTTGACCTGGGTCTTCCAGCGCAGCGCTGCCACCCCCGTCGGGCCCGGCGCCCCTTGCACGAGCAGCGTCGTCCGTCCGATGCGCCTCGCCAGCTCCTCAGCGGTGCTCCCCTCTTTGACCAGGCCGTCGCGACTCGCGGCGACGACGCGAACGGCCTCACCGAGCAGCCGTTCCATCCCGTCGAGCACGCCCAGGCGCTCGAGGACGACGAGCGGCGGCACCGACAGGGCGCCGAAGGCGGCCCGGGGCTGCGCGATGTCCGCGGGCACCGGCACGAGCGGCCACCCGGCGTCCCCGGCAGCGGCCGCGAGCGCCCCGGGTCCGGACACCGCCACGACGGACGCCCCTCTCCCACGTGCGTCGGCGGCGGCCGAAAGGGTCTCCTCGGTGTCTCCCGAGCAGGAGACGGCGAAAAGCAGCGTGGACTCGCTGACGTAGGCGGGGAGGCGGTAGCCCTTCACCACGTGGACCGGGACCCGTGAGCGCGTCCAGGCCAGCGCGGCGAGCACGTCGCCGGCGATCCCGCTCCCCCCCATCCCCGCGACGACGATCGAGTCGAACGTCCCTCGCCCGGCGAGGCCGGAGAGGTCGACCTCGGTCGCGCGGTCGACCGCCTCTGACATCTGCTCGGGAAGCGCGGCGGTTGCCCCCCACATGTCGAGCGAGTCGGTGGGGAGCGGCGGCGGCAGCGCCATGCTCACGCCCTGGGCTCCCCCTGCCCTTCCCCTTCCGACGGGCTCCCCGCGGATCCGGTCTCGGGCACGCCGCCTTCCTTCGCCTTCGCCATCAACCGCTCGTGCTCGGCGTCGTCGACGTCCCGGGACTCTTCCACGAGGAGGATCGGGATGTCGTCGCGCACTTCGTACCCTTTCTTCAGCCGTGGGTTGTAGAGGAGGTTCTCGTCCTCGAACCACAAGAGCGGCCCCTTGTCGACAGGGCATGCAAGGACGTCGATCAGCAGCTGGTCGAGCGCCACTTCTTGTCCTCCTCTTCCTCGGGTTTCCTCGGCTCTTCTTCCGCCCTCAGGCGACGGCGCGGACGAGGTCGAGAACCTCTTCCGCGTGCCGCGCACACGAGGGTCCGTCGGGAGCCTCGACGTTCAGGCGCAGCAGGGGCTCGGTGTTCGACGGTCGAAGGTTGTACCACCAGTCGCCGTGGTCGACCGTCAGCCCGTCGAGCCGGTCGACGTCGCTCCCTCGCGACGCCTCGGCCGCCGCCACCGCCTCCACCGCCCCGGCGGGGTCGGGCACCTCGGTGTTGATCTCCCCCGAGTCGGCATAGCGACGGAACGGGGCGAGCAGCTCGGAGAGCGGACGGTCGCTCGTGCTCATCAGCTCGAGCACGAGCAGGGCGGTGATGACCCCCGAGTCCGCGCGGTAGTTGTCCCGGTAGTAGTAGTGGCCCGAGTGCTCACCGCCGAAAACCGCGTTGGTCTCGGCCATCACCTGCTTGATGAACGAGTGGCCCACCCTCGTCCGCACGCCCTTGCCACCGTGCTCCGCGATGACCTCGGGTACCACGCGTGAGCAGATGCAGTTGTAAAGGACCGTCGCCCTGGGGTGTTTCTCGAGCATCGAGACGGCGACGAGCGCCGTCGTGAGGGAGCCCGACACGGTCTCCGCTCGCTCGTCGACGAGGAAGCAGCGGTCGGCGTCCCCGTCGAACGCCAGACCGACGTCGGCGCCGCGCTCGATGACCGCGGCCTTCAGGTCCTTGAGGTTCTCCTCTTGGATGGGGTCAGCCGGGTGGTTGGGGAACGTGCCGTCGAGCTCGCCGTAGAGGATCTCGACTTCGAAGGGGAGGCCTTCCATCACTCTGGGCAGGACGAGGCCGCCCATGCCGTTGGCGGTGTCGGCCACCACGTGGAGCGGCCGCAGCGATGCCACGTCCACGAAGGAGCGGACGTGCTCCGCGAAGTCCGAGAGCACGTCGCGGTGGTCGATCGGGGCGAGCGGACGCTTCCTCGCCGCTCCCGTCGGGGCTGTCGACAGCAGCTCGTTCGTCAGCGCTTCGATCTCCCTCAGCCCGGTGTCGCGTCCGACCGGCCGGGCGCCCGAGAGGCAGAGCTTCACCCCGTTGTACGCGGGCGGGTTGTGCGAGGCCGTGAACATCGCGGCGGGCGCATCCAGCTTGCCGGATGCGAAATACAGGCAGTCGGTGGACGTCATGCCGAGGTCGGTCACTGCAGCACCCTCGGCGCGCGCGCCCTCGGCGAACGCTTCGGACAGCGTGATGCCCGACTCCCGCATGTCCCTGGCGACGAGGAGCCGGGAGGCCCCGGTGAAGCGCGCCATCGCCCCGCCAATCGCCCGGCACATCGTGGCGTCGATCTGGTCGGGGACGGTGCCACGGATGTCGTACGCCTTGAACACTTCGGCCGTCGAACCCATGGACCGGTCAGCCTATCCGCGGGCGCGCACGGCGCTGCCGCAGGATCCGGAGCGACCACGTCGCGAGCAGCACCAACAGCGCGGCCGCACCTGCGAGGGTCGCGGCGTCGCCCGCTTGTGTCACGGGCGTGGTCCCGTAGGTCAACACGACATGGTGGCGGGTCGGGACGACCACCATGAGGTTGGGCGTGGCGCGCCAAGGACCGTCGGCACCTTGCGCGTGCCAGTTCGGGAAGTAGGAAACCTTCACGAGCACCGGGGTGCCCGGCGAGGAGACGTCGAAGCTGAGCGACTCCGGTTTGACATGGATTCTCGAGACTCTGGTTGGCGTGACCGGGACCGACGGCGGGTCACTCGCACGCGCGGGGCCGATGCGCGGCCATCGGGCGGGGCCGCCGGCGACGAGCTCGGTCCCCCACGCCGCCGGGTCGAGGTACCACTGCAAGGAAGGTCCTTGCGTGAGGGTGCCCTGTGACCCGATCCGCCCGAGCCATGTTGTCTGCGACTGGCCGACGCCGGTGAGGACCGCGGGCTCCTTGGCGAGGGGCGTGACGATCGAGGAGTGCGCCACCTCGTAGATCCGCCAGGTCACCGAGAGCGGCGCGCCCTGGTATGTCGAGTGCCACGGTCCGCTCGTCGCCAGGAGCCGCAGTGTGGGGTCCGCCGAGGCCTCCTGGACGACCTCTGTGCTGAACGCCATGAAGTAACGGACGCCGAGCAACTGCAAGTGGCGGACGCCGAGGGACACTGTGACCGGCCCGTACGGCAGGCCGACGACGGCTTCGGACGGGGAGGCCGACAGCTCGGCCTGGTTCAAGAAGTGGTACGGCGTCGTGGCCGACGACTCGAAAAGGAGCCCTTCCATCGAGTCCACGCACCCGTGCGTCCAGTACGGCAGCAGCATCAACGCTTCAGGCGTGCCGAACCGGTTCTCGTTCGCGTTGTACTCCCACATCGCACGGCCGCACCCGTGGGTGCGCCCGATCCTGCCCATGAGCGCCATGAGCGCGCGGTACTCGGGGTAGGCCGGCCGTCCCTCGTACCCC
>JAJZMN010000071.1 GCA_021850345.1 Actinomycetes bacterium
CGACGAGCTGACGGACAGGATCAGGACGACCTACCAGCGCACGTTGCACCTGATCAGCGAAGCCATCGAGCTGCGGGATCCCGCTACGGCGGGGCACTCGCAGCGCGTCGGTGCGAACGCCTCGCTACTCGGCGCGGCGATCGGGCTCGGCGAGGAGGAGCTCGGCACCCTCTACTGGGCCGGACTGCTGCACGACGTCGGCAAGATCGCGGTTCCCGAGCCCGTGCTGCACAAGGCCGGTGCCCTCTCCCCTCCTGAATGGGCGATCATCCGCCAGCATCCGGGACTCGGTGCCACCCTCGTCCGCAGAGCTGATGTCGAGCGCCACGAGTTGGCAGACGCAGTGGGCACCCACCACGAGCGCTGGGACGGCTCCGGCTACCCGCACGGGCTCGAGGGCGAGTCCATCCCCCTCTACGGCCGGATCCTCGCAATCGTGGATGTGTTCGAGGCGCTGACCGCCGCGCGCCCCTACCGCGCGCCCCTCTCGCCCGAAGAGGCCTGCAAGTACATCCTCGAGGGGTCGGGGACGAAATTCGACCCCGCCCTGGTCCAGCCGTTCGCGGCGTTGGTCCGAGAGGGTGCGGTCGTCCTTGCCCCGGTCGCCGACCGGCGGGCCACGATGTTCTCGACCGAACCGACCTGAGCCTGCCCGGAAGGCATTGCCCCCGTGCGCGGACACCGAGACGCCCCGCGCCGCCGTACGGGTCGCGAAGCGCAGCCGAGCGCGGCCTCAGCCCTCCGTCGCGATGCCCCGGGTGGCCCGGGCGATGAGGCGGCGCGCGTTGGCCCCCAGCACCGCGGCCTCGTCGACAGGACTGAGCCCCGCGCGCCGGACGGTGCCCACGGGGTCCGGATCGCCCATGTCAAAGGGACGGTCCGACCCGAGCAGGACCCGCTCGGCCCCGAGGTCGTCGACCAGTCGCCTCAGCAGTTTCGGATCGTGCGTGATCGAGTCGACGTGGAAACGCCCGAGCGAAACGGCGAGCGGTTCGGTCAACATGCCCCGGGCGGCCGTCAGGGCACGCTGCCCGTGACCGAGACGTCCGGTGAGGGAAGGCAGCGCCCCTCCGCCGTGCGCGAGCACGACCACGAGGTCAGGGTGGCGCTCGAGCACGCCGCCGAGGGCGAGGTTCGCGGCAGCGACGGCGGTCTCGACCGGGTTGCCGACGGTGTTCCACAAGTAGTGGCGATCGAGCGCAGGGAGAGCGATGCCGTGAGTGGACGGGTGGACGAGCACGATGGCGGCTCGTGCCTCCGCGCGTTCCCACAAGGGCTCGAGCGCCTCGTCTCCGAGATACCCGGCCGAGCTCGCCGACACCTCGACACCGCACAGCCCCGCGTCGCAGGCGTCGTCGAGCACCTTCGCCGCATCGCGCGGGTACTCGATGGGCACCGCGCCGAGCGCGCTCACGTGCAGCGGGTCGGAAGCGACGATCTCGGCCAGCGCGGCATTCTGCGCCTCGCACCTGCGGCGCGCGCGAGCGGCGGAAAGACCTTCGGGGAGCAGCTGCACCCAGGGGGAAAGGACGAGATGGTGGATGCTCGAGGACGCGGCCTGGGCAAGCATCGTCGCCGGATCGAAGAACTCGCCCACGACGGAGGTGAGCTCCTTTCCGCGCACGATGAGGCGACGCTGACCGTCGATGACGCGCGCCGACGCGAATCGGGGGTCCACCGCGCCCGGACCTTCCAGCATCGAGCTGACCACGATGTGGGCGTGCACGTCGACGGTCGCGGGCGGCGCCGGTTCGTCTTTGAGCGGTCCGACCGGTCGTTGCTCTCCGTTCACTTCGTGGGCCTCACTTCGTGGGTCGTTGACATCCGCCTCCGGGTCATGGTACGGAACGGCTCTCACTCAGCGGTCGATTCCCGAGGAGGTGCCCGCAGAGATGGACGACCACGTCGCCGATCCGCGCGTCGCTGCCGCAGCCGCGCACTGGGGGCCGCGCTTCGCGCACAACGGAACCGATCATCTGGACTTCATCCGCACGGTGTCGCGCATTTCCCGTTGGGAGGACTGGTGCGCCGAGTGGGGGCGGACCGCCACGGAATACGAGGCGCTGGCGAAAAGCGCCGACCGAGCCGGCCACAAGGTCACCGCGATGGCGGCCTGGCGGCATGCGGGGCTTGCGTGGCACTGGGCCAAGTTCCTCTTCCTGATCGATCCGGACCAGCAGCGGGCGGCGAACGACCGCGCGGTGGCTGCGTACGCGAACGGCGCCGCGGGGCTCCGTCCTCCCGCAGAACGCGTCCTCGTCCCCTACCGCGGCGGGTACCTCCCGGCCCTGCTGCGCGCGCCGCGGTCCGACGGCGCCCCACCCGTGGTCGTGATGGCCCCCGGGCTCGACTCGGTGAAAGAGGAGCTCCAGGCGACCGCGGAGTACTTCTGCGCACGAGGGATGGCGACGCTGGCGCTCGACGGCCCGGGCCAGGGAGAGAGCGAGTACGAGCTGGCTATCGAGCCCGCCTACGAGCAGGTCACGAGCGCTGCGCTCGACTTCCTCACGGGCCGGCCGGACGTGGACGCTTCGAGGGCCGGGGTGTTCGGGGTGAGCCTCGGCGGTTACTACGCGGCACGGGCGATGGCCTTCGAGGACCGGTTCACCGCCGGAGTCGAGCTCGCAGGCCCTTACCGATTCGATCTCGGCTGGGACGACCTCCCGACGATGACGCGTGAGGCGCTCAGGCACCGCTCCCGCTCGGCCGACGACGACGCGGCTCGCGCCTTCGCCGGCCGGCTGACCCTCGAAGGCACTGCCGCGCGCATCACGAAGCCGATGCTCGTCGTGCACGGGCGCCAGGATCGGATCGTGGGCCCGGTTCATGCCGAACGGCTTGCCGCCGAGGCGCCCGGCGCGGAGCTCCTCATGTTCGAGGACGGGAACCACGGCGTGACGAACCACGCGTTCGCCGCTCGCTCGGCAATCGCCGACTGGATGGCGGACCACCTCGGTGCCGCCGCGCCGACCACACCTGCATGAGGCCGGGCATGGCAACTACTCGGTGTCGGGGCCTTCGGCGCCGCCCGTCGTCGTCGCACCACCGAGGAAGAGCGCACCGATCTCGGGGTTCTCGAGCACGTGCCGGCCCGATCCCTGCAGCCGCACCCTCCCGTTCTCAAGGACGACGCCGTGGGTGGAGAGCCGGAGGCCGGCGCGAGCGTTCTGCTCCACCAACAGGACCGTCCTTTTGTCACGGTGCAGCAGCCGCACCGTATCGAACACCGTGCGGCGGGTGCGCGGGTCGAGCCCCATCGACGGCTCGTCCAGCACCACCAGC
The DNA here is from genome assembly GCA_021850345.1 of Actinomycetes bacterium. Next base: position 3,283 of record JAJZMN010000071.1, read on the forward strand.
GCCGGGTCCAGCATGAGGCACCGCGCGAATTCGACGAGCCGCTGCTGGCCGCCCGAGAGGCTCCCGGCCCTGTCCCTGGCACGCTCGGCCACGATCGGGAGCAGCTCGACGATCTGGTCGTAACGCTGCTTCACCAGCGCGCGGTCCTTCAGGATGAACCCGCCCATCTCCACGTTCTCGCGCACCGTCATCTCGCGAAAGAGGCTGTGGTTTTGCGGCACCTGGACGATGCCGCGCTCCAGCCGCTCGCGGGGGGTCAGGCGGTCGATCCGCTCTCCCCGGAACACCACCTCGCCCGCCCGGACTTTCACGATCCCGCTCACGGTGCCGAGCAGGGTCGACTTGCCGGCCCCGTTGGGCCCGACCACGCAGGTGAGCCCGCCCTCGGGGACGTCGAACCCCACCTCGTGGAGGATGTCCGCTCCGCCGTACCCGGCGCACACTCCCCGGAAGCCGAGGAGGGGGCGAACCTGGGTGTCCGCACCCGGGCGCTCTCCGACGCGCTCAGCGTGCGCGTTCATCGCCGACCTCCGCCGGTTGCTCGTCCCAGGCTTCGTCGTCCGACCCGCCGAGATAGGCGTCCAGGACCCGGGGGTCCTGGCGGACGACGTCAGGCTCCCCGGTCAGGATCGCGGTGCCCTGGTGCATCACGGTGACCCGGTCGCACAACCCCATCACGAACTCCATGTTGTGCTCGACCACGAGGAACGTCGTACCCTGCCGGTTCAGCTCGCGGATCCGGTCCGCGATCAGGTTGATGAGCGTCGGGTTGACGCCGCCCGCCGGCTCGTCCAAGAGGATGATCATCGGGTCGGCGATCAGAACGTACGCGAGCTCGAGAAGCTTGCGCTGGCCGAAGGAGAGATTCCCCGCCGGTATCCGCGCGAGGCGTCGCAGCCCGACGAAGTCGAGGAGCTCCATCGCCCGCGCCCGCTCCGCCGGTGACGACGGCCCCTTGACCACGCTTCGGAGCCATCCTTCCTGGCGCTGGGTGGCGACGAGCATGTTCTCGAGCACGCTCAGCCTGGCAAAGATCCGGGTGAGCTGGAACGTCCTGCCCAGGCCCATGCCGAACACCTTGGCCGGCGCGGCCCGGGTGACGTCACGTCCACGCAACGTCACGGTCCCGCTGTCGGGCCGCACATAGCCGGTGATCACGTTGAAGAGCGTGGTCTTGCCCGAGCCGTTGGGGCCGATCAGCCCGGCGACCTCCCCCTCTTCGACGGACACCGAGCAGTCCTGGAGCGCGACCAGACCGCCGAACGACCTGGAGACGCCCTCCACGTCCAGCAACGCCATCAGCGGCCACCCCTCGCGGCGCCCGTCGCCGCGCGCGGCGGAGATGGCGCAGCGAGCGACGGGCCTGCCTCCGGCGAGCGGGCCCGCGCGGACATCCTGAGATCTGCCCGGCGCTCGCGCCATCGGGCATAGGCGCCGGCGACCGTCGGGATCACCCCACCTGGGATCAGCACGATCACGACGAGGAAGAGCACCCCGTACGCGATCAGGTACAGGTTGTCGGACGAGTACTGGATGACGAAGTACCGCTGCAGCGACTCGAGGAGCGCAGCCCCGAAGAGGGGCCCGACGATGGTCCCGTAGCCACCGAGGAACGTCATGATCGCGATCGAGAGGTCGAACGACGGTGTGAACGCGAACTGAGGATGGATTCCACCGATGAAGTACGCCCAGACCCCCCCTGCCATCCCCACCGGGAAGGCGGAGAGGGCGAAGGCGATGAGCTTCACCCGGGTGGTCTTCACGCCGAGCCCGGCCGCCCGGTCCTCGTCGTCCCGGATCGCCAACAGCTGCAGCCCGAACCTCGACCGGCGGATCGCCACCGAGAGCAGCACGGCGACCGCCAGGACGACGACCGCGGCGTAATAGAACCGTTCGTTGAACGCCTCCCCCACCCATGGAGGTGTCGGTAGCGTCACGCCTGCCGAGCCTTGGGTGAAGGAGGCGAGATTGTAGGCGAGGAGCTGGGCGATGAAGAAGGCGGCGATCGTGACCACGACGAAGGTGTGATGGCGGGTACGCAGCGCGAT
>JAJZMN010000121.1 GCA_021850345.1 Actinomycetes bacterium
TCGGGCATCGTGGAGGGGATGAGCGGCGTCCAGATCGGACCGGGCGCGACGCTGTTCACCCGGATGCCCCGTTCGCCGAGCAGCTGGGCGAGGCTCGCGCAGAAGTTGGCGATCGCCGCCTTGGTCGCCGCGTACGGCGCGAGGGTCGGGTTGGGCATGTCGGAGTTGACCGACGAGCTCCCGATGATCGACGCGCCCGGACCCATGTGGAAGAGCGCGGCCTTGCACAAGTGGAACATCGCCGAGAAGTTGGTGGCGATCGTGTGGTCCCACTCCTCGTCGGAGACCTCTTCGAGGGACTCGTGGGTCATCTGGAAGGCGGCGTTGTTGACGAGGACGTCGACCTTCCCGAAGGCGTCGACGGCCTGCCGCACGATGTCGCGGCAGTGCTCCGGAGAGGAGACGTCCCCGGGGACGAGGACGGCCGTACGGCCGGCGTCCTCGACGTAGTTGGCGGTCTCCCTCGCGTCATCGTGCTCAGAGAGGTAGGAGACGAGGACGTCCGCCCCTTCCCTCGCGAAGGCGATCGCGACCGCCCGGCCGATGCCGCTGTCGCCACCGGTCACGATGGCGGCCTTGCCGTCGAGCTTCCCGTGGCCGACGTAGCTCGTCTCGCCGCAGTCCGGTCTGGGCTCCATCTCGGACTGGCGGCCGGGCGGGGCTTGGTGCTGGGGTGGTTGGCTCATCGAAATCCCATACCCGCACCGCACGAGCAGTGCGGGTCGCAGGGCTCGCTCGTAGACTCCCGTCTGTGCGCGATGAGGCCGGGCTCGGCGGCCGCTACACGATCCGCTGCGCCGTCGCGGGCACCTGGACCGAGGCGCGCCACGTCGGCGAGCTCCGGGCGCTACTCGACGAGCTCGCTCCTCCGGCGGGGTAAGGCTGGAGTGGGCATGTTCCTCTCTTCTGCCCGGAGCGGTCCGGCGCAACTTCGTGACCTACTCTCGCGAGACGGCCTCGTCGTCGCGCCCGGGGCCTACGACGCGCTGAGCGCTCGTCTCGTCGAAGAGGCGGGGTTCCCGGCCGTGTACATGACGGGGTTCGGCACGGCCGCCTCCTACCTCGGCCGGCCCGACGTGGGGCTCCTCTCCATGAGCGAGATGGCGGACCAGGCCCGGCGCATCGCCGGCGCGGTGGATGTCCCGGTGATCGCGGACGCCGACACCGGCTACGGCAACCCGCTCAACGTGGTTCGCACCGTCCACGAGTACGAGCGTGCCGGCGTCGCCGCGCTCCACATCGAGGACCAGGAGGCGCCGAAGAAGTGCGGCCACATCGAGGGGAAGCGGCTGATCCCGCCTGCCGACATGGTCGCCAAGATCGCCGCCGCCGTCGCCGCGCGAAACGACCCCGACGTGGTCCTCATCGCCCGGACCGACGCCCGGGCGGTAGAGGGATTGCCCGCGGCGCTCGACCGGGCGAGGCGCTATCGCGACGCCGGCGCGGACGTCCTCTTCGTGGAGGCCCCACAGAGCGACGGAGAGATCGAGACGATCGCCGAGACGCTCTCCGACGTCCCGCTCCTCTTCAATTGGGCCGAGGGAGGGAAGACCCCGCCGGTGAGCAGCGAGCGCCTCTCCGAGCTGGGCTTTCGCATCGTCATCTTCCCCGTCGGGGCCCTGCTCGCGGCCGCCAGGGCCGTCCGGGCGGTGATGGCCGAGATCCGTGCGGCGGGCACCCCCGCAGGGGTGATGGACCGGATGGTCCCCTTCGCAGACTTCCTCGAGCTCATCGGGCTCCCCGAGGTCCGAGAGCTCGAGCAACGCTTCGCGTCGGGGCCTGCCGGCGCAGGAGACAAGGAGGGCTGATGGCAAACACGTTCGAAAAGCAGAGCATCTCCTCGGAGCTCGCCCGGCGGATGCTCGCCGCCGGGGAGGAGAAGGCGAGGGAGATGGGGCACGCCTTCGTGATCGCGGTGGTGGACGAGAGCGGGGTGCTGAAGGCCTTCAGCCGCATGGACGGCGCGCCGCTCCTCTCGGTGCAGGTCGCCCAGGACAAGGCGTACACGGCGGCGGGCTTCGGGATGTCGACGGACGCATGGCACGACTTCATCAAGGACGACCCGCCGCTCGCGGCCGGGGCGACGACGGGGATCGACCGCCTCGTCGTCTTTGGCGGGGGCTACCCGATCACGATCGACGGCCGGGTCGTCGGCGGGGTGGGGGTGAGCGGCGGCCACTACTCCCAGGACATGGAGGTCGCAAAGGCCGCCCTGGCGGCACTCGAGGGCTGAGCGCGAAGGGGCCGGGAGCCCGAAGCCGGGTCGGACGCCGAAAGGTTGCGGCCCGACCGGCGTTCCCCGGTCATGCGAAAGCTCTCCACCGCGCTCGTCACCGGCGCGCTCGTCTCCCTCGGTCTCGTGGCGTCGCCCGCGGCGGGGGCCGCCTCGACTGGCGGGTGGGTTGTCACTCAGACGCACGCCCTCAGTCTCACCGGGCGGCTGCTCGGCCCGGCGCGTCCGGACCGCCGCCTCGTGGTGAGCGCGGCGCTGCCGCTTCGAAACGCCGGGGAGGTCGCCCCCACGATCGAGTCCGGTGCGATCCTCACGCCCGCACAGGTGGCTGCAGACTTTGGGCCGACCGCCGGCCAGGTGAAGACGGTCGAGGGGTACTTCAGGTCCGAGGGCTTCACCCAGGTGAGCGCGGCGAGCAACAGGCTCCTCGTGACCGGCGACGCGACGGTCGCCGAGGCGGAGCGGGCCTTCTCGACGAGGATCTCGGCCTACGACCTCCAAGGCAGGACCGTCTACGCCAACACGAAGCCCGCGTCGGTGCCGGCGTCGTTGTCCGGCGACATCGCCGCCGTGCTCGGGCTCTCCGACGTCCCGATGCACCTCGCGGGCCTCGCCCAGACACAGGTGCCCTACCTCACAGGGTTCGGCCCGAAGGCGGTCGCCAAGGCCTACGACGACACGTCGATGAAGCCGGCGACCGCGACGACCACGGCCATCATCGCAAGCGGCAACATGGCCCCGACGATCGCCAACCTCCGCTACGCCGAGCACCAGTTGGGCTTCCCCAAGGTGCCCGTCCAGGTCATCTACGACGGGCCCAAGGCGGGCATCGTCAACGGCAACCCGCTGACCGGCAACTTGGAGTGGGACCTCGACACCCAGATCTCGACCATGGTGCCGAAGGCCGTGCGCCAGCTCGACATCTACGACGTCGACACCTTCACCGACCCCGAGGTCGCGAGGGCGATCAACCTCTTCGTCGCCCAGGACAAGGCGACGGCGCTCTCGGCGTCCCTCGGGGAGTGCGACACCATCGCCTTCCTCGACGGGGCGATGCTCGCCACGGACGACGCGCTCGCCGAAGGAGCCCTCCAGGGCCAGAGCATGTTCGCCTCGACCGGCGACAACGGCTACGCGTGCCCCGAGGTCGCCTCGACCGGTGTGCCCGAGGGACCTCCCGGGGTGAGCTGGCCCGCGGACGGCGAGTACACGACCGCGGTCGGCGGTACGACGCTGCTTGCGACAAAGACAGGCAACGTCCAGCACGAGATCGCCTGGATCGGTGGCGGTGGTGGCATCTCGCCCTGGGAAACCGCGCCGAGCTGGACGCTCCAGGCGAACACGGCGGGCCAGACCTGGGAGTACACCAACCAGGGTGGGCGAGGGGTGCCCGACGTCTCCGCACTCGCCGACCCCAACACGCCCTATCTCGTCTACGGGACAAGCAAGCCGGGCACGACGCCGGTGGGCGTCGGCGGGACGAGCGTCTCGAGCCCGCTAACGATGGGGCTGTGGGCGAGCATCGAGACCGCCCACGGGAACCGGGCGGGGCTCGCGCAGTACGACTTCTACCGGCTCTACAACTCGGTCAACCCCGCCACGGTCGTGACAGGACCGCTCGGCCCGACCTACCTCGCCGACGCGAACCCCCAGCCCGTGCCGGGCTTCCGCGACATCACCGTCGGGACCAACGGCGGTTGTGTGGCCAAGCCCGGCTACGACTACTGCTCGGGCATCGGCTCGGTCCAGGCGGCCGCGCTCTCGGCGCACCTGTCGATGCCTCCCAAGGCCAAGGCGAAGAGCGCTCGTCCGGCAGCCACCGGCTCCGGCGCCGCGCACGCAGCCAAGGCCTGCACCGCGAGCTGTATGCCAGTGAAGGCCCCCGCCCCGCCGCTTCCGGTTCCAACGTCTCCGGTGCCGCCGGCACCGCCGCTCCCGGCCGCGCCGAGCACCACGGGCCTGGGCGACCTCTCCATTCCGTGACGAAGTAGCACCCAGTAGCACCTGCGCCGGGCTCTCCGACCGGCGACCCTCGGCGGCGAGCGCGCGTACCCCCCGGCGCGCGCCGCGTCCGCGTAGTTGACCAAGAGTTGATTGCGCATAGTCGGTGCAGTGGTGCGACGGGAAAAGAATGCCCGTCGGAACGGTGGACTCGTGCCACCGAGTGCGGAGAGAGGTCCTGACGGAAAGTTGGTTCTGTCGCGCCTGCTCCGCGTCGGAAGAGGGGCAGCCGATGGAACTACGGCAGCAGACGCTCGAGGGATTGAAGAGCGCAGTGGCGCACTTCGATTCGCGCGTGCGAGGCGGAGGTGCTGTCGAGTTCCCGGCGCAAACGGCGTCATCGTCGGATGAGCTCTGGACGAAGAAGCCATTCATCGGGAGTTCGCGGGGGGGCTCCCGATGAAGCCCCGAACATCCACCGAGGTCAGGGCGGCGGCAGCCCGTACAGCGCCCGCAAGCGGGCTTGCCGCCCCCGGCTTCTTCATCGGGAGTCTTGAGGTCTTCGGTCCCCAGCGGCAGGTCGCACTGGCACGCCTTTTGGCGGAGGGACCGAGAACGGTGGTCGGTGAGGCTGTTGAGCGCCGCTCGGGGAGCACCCGCGTCACGCGGCGCCGGGGCTGCGCCCCTGCCTCACCGACCACCACCCTCGTCTGGGGGACCGGTGCCCCCGACGTCTCCAGCCATCCCTTCGCCGCGCCCACAGGAGACGGCTGGCGCCGCAACGCCGCGGGGAGAACCCCATCATCGCAATGAGAAAGAAGGCAAGACAGTGAAACTTCCAGACGTAAGGAGCAAGGGCAGGACGTACAGCGTTCTGATGCTCATGGCCGGTATCGGGACGGCAGCGGCGCTGACGCTCGCACCGGCGGCAGTCGGTATCGCACAGGCTGGTGCGACAACCCCTACCCCCGTCACCACGACCACCACGGTCGCCACGAATGGCACGTGGACGTCGCCACAAGGCCTCACAGGGAAGGTGCTCGTCGAGTGCCAGTTTACGCCCTATTAC
>JAJZMN010000165.1 GCA_021850345.1 Actinomycetes bacterium
GCTTGCCGTAGCCAGTGGACCCGCGCACGTTGGGGACGACGACGCCGTACCCGGACCGGGCGAGCGCCTGGGCGACCGGATTGAACATCTGGGTCGCCTGCGACTCGGGCCCCCCGTGCACGATCACCACCACCGGCGGCGGTGCCGTCGTCGTGAGGGACGGAGGCCGGAGCACGAAGAGCGGGATGCGCTCGCCGTCGAAGGCGGCGATCTCCGCCGTCTCGAGCGGCGACAGGTCGGCGGGCTGCACCGGCGAAGGGCTCTCGGTGAGCCGTCTGGGTGGGGCTCCCACCCGGCCGGCCCACACGTCGCCGGCTCGCCTCGGCGTCGTGAGCGAGTGGAACACCTCCGTGCCCGAGTGGTCCAGCTTCGGCGGCGCAGCCACGTACGGGTCCACCACGCCGGGCTCTTCGAGGGGGACCTCCCCGAGCTCGCGCAGGTGCGCCGTGTCGAAGAGGCGCATCACGCTCGCTCCGTGACGGTTCTCGACGACGAGCAGCACGCTGCCGTCGGCGCTCGTGACCGGTACCGCGTCCCAGTTCCCGTCGGTGACCGGCGCCGTGGACGTCTCCGCCGGTGCACCTGACGACACGTCGCAGCGGACCACGACGGCGTGCTCCGTTCCGACGCTGGACGAGACGAAGAAGGTGTCCGGACCTGCCCACGCCGGCCAGCGCACCTCCGCAGCCTCCTGTGGATGTGCCAGGACCACGCTCGACTCCCCGCTCCGAGTGTCGACGAGGAGCAGGTCGACATCGAGCGGGCGTTCCCCCGGCCGCTCGATCGCCACGTACCGCCCGTCCGGCGAGAAGCCGGACGACGGCATGCACCAGCCGCCACCCGTGTACAGGGCGCGGTGGGCTCCCGACTCGAGCTCGCACACCCACACGTCGAAGTCGACCCCGTTGCGCCGGTTCGAGACGTAGGCCAGGAGCGACCCGTCAGGTGAGACGCCCGCCAGGTGGTGGCCGTACTGCGGCGCGTCGGTCAGCGCGACCATGTCCGACCTGGCACGAGCGGGAAGTCCGGGCCGGTCCAGGTCGACGAGGTACAGCTGGTGGTGCTCGTCGCCTGTGGCGTCGACCTGCAAGACGGCGTTGCGGGTTCCCGGCACGTAGCGCGCGGCGGCGACCGGGTCGCACAGCGCGCTCTTCTGGACGAGCTCGCCGGAGACGAGCTCGTAGAGCTGCATGGTCCCCGTGAGGTCGCTTCGCACGAGGAGCCTCGGGTCTTCGGGCGCCGGGAGGGCCGCGGACGCCGGGAGGGCCGCGGACGCCGGGAGGGCCGCGGACGCCGGGAGGCCCGCGGACGCCGTGGGCTCGACGTCCGCGAAGTAGGTGGCGCGCGCCTCGAGGAGCGCACGCATGACCGTGCCCTCGCTCACCGGGCCGCTCGCTTCTGCCATACCGAGATGTGGGAGTCGCTGTCGGCGGTGAACGGCTCGCGCGTCCAGTCGGCCCACCGCTCACGAAGCGTCATCCCGGCGATCCGCGCCATGAGGTCGAGCTCTGCCGGCCACGCGTAGCGGAAGGGCATGGAGATCACCTGCATCTCCCCGTCCGAGATCAGGTAGTGGTGCGACGTGAGCCGCTGGGTCGCCACGTCGATCTCGTCGAAGCCGAGGTGCGTCGGGCTCACGTCGAACGGCCGCACCGTTTCACCGGGGGGAAGCCGCTGGAGCTGCGGCACCCCGACCTCCACGACGAAGCAGCCTCCCGGCTCCAGATGCTCCGCCACGTTGCAGAAGCAGGCGACCTGCGCCTCCTGGGTCGTCAGGTTGCCGATCGTGTTGTACACGAGGTACGCGAGGGAGAAGCGCTTCCCCACCTTGACCGTGGCGAAGTCGCCGATGGTGACCCCGACGCGCTCTCCTCCGGGTTTCTCCCGAAGTCGTGCCACCATCTGCGGCGAGAGGTCGATCCCATGCACCTCGATCCCCATCTCGCTGAGCGGCAGCGCGAGCCTTCCGGTGCCGATGCCGAGCTCGAGCGCGTCGCCGCCCCACGCCAACCCTGCGAGGAATTGCACTGCGGGCTCGACGCGGTCGGCTCCGAACATCTCGGCAGACGTCTCGTCGTAACGTGCGGCGACGGGCTCGTCGAAGAAGTTGGGCGTGCTCACGCCCAGATACTGGCACCCGTGCCGTTCGCCCGGCGCGACGAGCACCACCCGCCCTCGTGCGAGGAACTGGGGTGCGCACACCGGGGTGGCAGGATGGGATGATGCAAGGTCGTACGCACCAGCACCCGGACACCGACCGTGGCCGCCGGAGCGACTACTGGGGAGTCGTCCTCGACGCACAAGACGCGCACGCGCTGGCCCGGTTCTACCGCGACCTGTTGGGATGGGAGATCGCAAAGGAGGACGCCGAGGGGGCGGCGCTCCTGCCTCCGGACGGTGTGGCGTACCTCGCGGTCCAGACGAACCACCACTATGTGCGGCCGGTCTGGCCCGACGATGGCCATTCCCAGCAGATGATGCTCCATCTCGACTTCGAGGTCGACGACCTCGACGCGGCTGTCGACAGCGCCCTCGCAGCAGGAGCCGAGCTCGCGGCTACACAGCCCCAGCACGACGTGCGGGTCATGCTCGACCCGGCGGGACACCCCTTCTGCCTCTACCGAGGTACCCCGGACTGACGCGCGCTCGCCTGCGGGCCTTGGTCGCTGAGCCGGCCCGGGTGCGCCGGTCGCCGAAACGGCGACGCCGGGACGTTTGACCCTTGCAGGCATCTCACGCACGGTCAACAGTCGGTGGTGGCTGCACGAAAGCGCACGCCAGTCGCTGGAGACGACATGTGGAACCACCCGGCCGAGCATGAGGCGTCCCCGGCAGCGGTCACCGTTACCGGCACAAAGGACCACGAGACCGACCACGAGACCGACCACGGCGCGGCGCCCCACCCTCTCGGAGCGCGACGGCCGTTGCGGCCCGGGCAGGTAGTCGCGCTCGTCGTCGTTGTCGTCCTCCTGGCGTGCGGGATCGGCCTCGGCATCGGCTACGCCGTGTACGGCACGTCCAGCAGGACCGCAGCCCCGCCGACGGGCGGGACGCCGTTCGGCAGCTCCGCCAAGATCTCCGCTGTCGCCGCGCGGGTCGCACCCGAGACCGTCGACATCACCACCACACTCGCCTACCAGACAATGGTGAGCGCTGGAACCGGAATGGTCGTGACCTCGTCCGGCAGGGTGATCACCAACAACCACGTCATCGCGGGCGCCACGACCATCAAGGCGACCGATCTCGGCAACGGCAGGACGTACGGGGCCGTCGTGGTCGGCTACGACGCCATGAACGACGTCGCCGTCTTGCAGCTCGAGGGCGCGTCCACACTGCCGACGGTCCGGTTCGCCCAGTCCTCCGTCAGACTCGGCGACACGGTGGTCGCCATCGGCAACGCCGGCGGGAAGGGCGTGCCGACTGCCGCGGCTGGCGTGGTGACCGGGCTGGACCAGACGATCACAGCGCGCTCGGAGCTCTCGGGGACCACCGAGCACCTCACCGGGCTCATCGAGACCAACGCCGCCATCCAGTCCGGCCAGTCGGGCGGCCCGCTCGTCAACTCCCACGCACGCGTCGTGGGCATGGTCACGGCCGGCTCGTCGGACTTCGAGCTCAGCCAGAACGCGAGCCAAGGCTACGCGGTCGCTGCTCCGAAGTTCCGCTCCATCGCCGGTGACATCGTGCGGGGCAGGGAGTCGGCGACGGTTCACGTCGGCCCGACCGCCTTCCTCGGAGTCATGGTGACGTCCACCCAGCAGACAGGGGCGCTCGTCGTCGAGGTCCTGCCCACATCGCCGGCCGCGGGTGCCGGCATCGTGCCGGGTGATCTCATCATCGGCCTCGGTGGCCGGGCGGTGCAGTCCCCCGACACGGTGTCGCGCGTCCTGGCTCCCCTCGATCCCGGGGCGACCATCCAGGTCCAGGTGCTCGGCGCCGGCGGGCAGCCGCGTACGGTCACGGTCACCCTCGTCGCGGGACCCCCTGCCTAGGCACGGCGAGGCGCCAGGACGCCAAGGTGACTTCGGCCCCTCCGGCCCGGCGCTGAGACCTCCCCACGATGGGGAGGTGCGCGCGAGCGACCTTTCTCGAACCCGGCCCGCCGGCGAAGCACCGGGCGCGGTGACGACTGGGCTCAGCAGCGCTGAGGTCGCGGCGCGGGTGGCCGCGGGCGCCGTGAACGTGGTGGCGCCAGGAGGCGGGCGGAGCGTCGTCCAGATCCTCCGCGCCAACGTGCTCACGAGATTCAACGCCATCCTCGGCGCCCTCTTCGCCGTGGTCCTCGTCTTCGGCCCGCTCCAAGACGGGCTCTTCGGCATCGTCCTCGCCGTGAACGCCCTCATGGGCATCGCCCAAGAGCTGCGTGCCAAGCACGCCCTGGACCGGCTCGCACTCCTCACGGCCCCGCACGCGCATGTCGTCCGGGACGGCGCGCCCCGGGACATCCCGGTCCAAGACGTCGTCGTCGACGACCTCTTGGAGCTGCGGCCGGGCGACCAGATCGCCGTCGACGGCACCGTGCTCGCCGCGGCCGGGCTCGAGGTCGACGAGTCCCTCCTGAGCGGCGAGTCGATGCCGGTCGAAAAGCGCGCGCGAGACACCCTCCTCTCGGGCAGCGCGGTGCTGGCCGGGCACGGCACCATGCGGGCCGACCGGGTGGGCGCCGACGCATTCGCCCAGCGCCTCGAATTGGATGCTCGCCGCTTCGATCTCGTCCGTTCGGAACTGCGCCAAGGGGTCAACCGCATCCTCCGGGTGATCGGCTGGCTGATGGTGCCCCTCGGCGCCCTCCTCGTGACGAGCCAGGTGGTCCGGTCGGGTCAGAGCCTCGGCGACGCCGTGAGGGGAAGCGTCGCCGGTGTCGGTGCCATGGTCCCAGAGGGGCTCGTACTGCTCACCACGATCGCCTTCGCGCTGGGAGCCGTCAGGTTGACCCGCCGACGGGTCCTGGTCCAGGAGCTGGCTGCCATCGAAGGGCTCGCCCGGGTGGACGTGCTGTGCATCGACAAGACGGGCACGCTGACCGAGCCCGGGCTGCACCTCGCAGACGTCGTCGCGGTCGACGGCGCACCGGTGCGCGAGGCGCTGGGGGCGATCGCCGCAGGCGACCCCGCCCCCAACGCGACGATGCTCGCATCCCGCGCCCTTCCGGCGACCGAGGGCT
>JAJZMN010000047.1 GCA_021850345.1 Actinomycetes bacterium
CCATTCGCCAGCGCGTTCCCTGACGCACGAGCGCTGGGCGTAACGACCGACCTGGAGCGCACGCTCGACGAGCTCCGCGCGCACGAGAGCAGGGACGCCGAAGGTTGGCACCGGCTGGACCGCCTCTTCGAGCGGGTGGCTCCCACGCTGTTCGGGCTCTACGGAGCTCGTGCTCCTTCGTGGCCGATGGCCCGCGCCGGGATGCAGGGGCTGCGGGCGCTTGGGGTTACCGGCGGGGCTGAGCTCGCCAGGCTCCTCCTCAGCTCGATTCGTGAGCTCGTCGACGGGTATCTCGAGACGGAGGAGGCGAAGGCCCTCGTCGCCCCGTGGGGCCTCCACCTCGACTTCGGTCCCGACGTCGCAGGAGGGGCCGTGTTTCCCTTCCTCGAGGCCTTCTCGGATCAACGGTCCGGTATCGCGGTGGCACGCGGCGGGGCGTCCCGGCTCGTCGCCGCGCTCGTCGCCCTCCTCGGCCACCATGGGGGGGATGTGCGCACGTCGTCGCGCGTCACCCGGGTGATCACCTCTGGTGGCCGTGCGGTCGGCGTGGAGCTGGCGGACGGGGAACGGGTGCGGGCATCGCGGGCGGTGCTCGCGAGCGTGACGCCGCATGCCCTCGTGGAGGAACTGCTCTCGGACCATGACATACCGAGTCCGACCCGACGAGCACTCCTCGACTACCGATTCGGCCCGGCGACGATGATGGTCCACCTCGCGCTCTCCGGTCCCGTGCCGTGGGCGGCGGGGCCCCGGTGGACCGAGTTCGCCTACGTCCACCTCGCGCCGTATCTGGACGACCTCGCGACGACGTACGCCGACGCGATGGCCGGCCGGCTCCCCGAAGAGCCGCTCCTCGTCGTCGGGCAGACTTCGTCTGTCGACCCCACTCGCGCGCCGCCTGGCGGGCACGTCGTCTGGGTTCAGGTCCGGGCGCTGCCCCGGCGCATCGCGGCGGATCGCCGGGGGAGGCTTGCCGGCCTGTCGTGGGACGACGCAGCCGAGGACTACGCAAACCGGGTGATGGAAAAGTTCGAACGGTACGCTCCCGGCGTCTCGGAACTGGTTATCGGGCGGGCGGTGCTGTCCCCTGCGGATCTCGCACGCCACGACGTGAACCTCGTCGGCGGCGACAGCCTTACGGGCAGCATGCATTTGCGCCAGAACTTCCTTCTGCGGCCGGCATGGGGGATGTCCGGCTACCGCACCGGGGTGGCAGGACTGTGGTTGATCGGAGCGGCCACGTGGCCCGGAGCCGGCCTCAATGCCGTGTCGGGCTACCGTGCCGGAGCCGCGGTGGTGCGGGACGCCCGCCGGTCCCGCCGCCGGCCCCGCCGCCACTGAGCGAACGGTGTGGTCTGGCCACGTCCGCGGCAGGGACACGGCCTTCGGGGCGCGGATGTGCGATCATTGATCAATCATGCGGATCGAGTGCAGCGGAGGTCGTCTGTGACCCCTACTCGAAATGGTCGCGCCGGCCGCGCCGTCCCGAGGTCGGACGACTGGGCCGCCCAGGACAGCCCTGGAGGAGTTCCGGCGCACCGCACGCTCGCGGAGAAGGCGTTCATCTCCTTGCACGACGCCATCCTCACCGGGAAGCTCCTCCCTGGAGAGCGCATTCCCATCGAGGACCTCGCAGCCGCGCTCCAGATGAGCCCCATGCCCGTCCGGGAGGCGATCCGGCGGCTCGACTCGATCGGCCTGGTCGAGAACGTCCCGCACAAAGGGGCTCGAATCACCGAGCTCTCGGTCGGGGACCTCTTCGAGATCTACGAGGCTCGAATCTCCCTCGAGCCACTGGCCATCGCTCGGGCCGCGCGACGCTTCACTCCCGAAGATGAGGCGCGGGCTCGGGCGCTTTTGCGCACCATGCGCACGAAGCCTGCAGGTTCGGACGGACTGTGGCGGGCTCACAGTGAGCTGCACATGGGGCTGTACCGCACGGCGGCGTCGGCGTGGATGTTGCGCTTGATCCGACCGCTCTGGGAGTCGAGCGAGCGCTACCGCCTGGCGATGAGCAGACCAGCTGGCGGCGCTCGTTACGTCAGGTTGCACGAGATCCTGGTCGAGGCGTGCGTCCGGCATGAGCCCCGGCGTGCCGCCTTCGAGCTCCACAACCACCTGGTGACGACGGCGAACTCCCTCGCGCGCCAGCTCGGCAGCGAGCCGCTCTTCAGCTTGGCAGAAGGCGGTGAGCTCGTGCCGCCGGCGCTGGAATACGAGCTGCCGTGAGTCCCGAACACGAGGGCGGATCGGCATGGCCTGATCCTGTGGTGGTGGTCGGTGCGGGCGCCATCGGTAGCCTGTTCGCCGCCCATCTCGCCACGAAGGCGGATGTGTGGGTGCTGACGCGCCGCCACGAGCACGCGTCGCTTCTCCGTCGTACGGGCATCCGGGTGAGCGGCAAGTCGGCGTTCCGATCGGCGGTCCACGCCACGAGCGACGCGAAGGAGCTGCCGCCGTTCGGCCTGGCGATCGTCGCCACCAAGGCGAACGAGCTGGACGCAGCTGCCGACGCGTTGAAGGGCCACTCTCCGGGAGCGGTGGTGATGACCTGTCAGAACGGGTTGGGCGCGGACGAGGTCATCGCCGACGCGGGACCGTGGACGATTCTCTCGGCGGTGACCTTCATGAGCGGGACCAAGCACGACGACGGTCACGTCGAGTACGAGCTCGACGCGCCGACCTGGCTTGGCCCTTCCGCACACCGTCCATCGGACCCGGAAGTCGCCCGCCGGGTCGCGGCGCTCCTCGGGGGCGCCGGCCTCCGTGCAGAAGCCTTCGACGACGTCCGGCCTGCGCTGTGGTCCAAGCTGATCTTCAACGCCACGGTGAACGCGCTCTCCGCGCTCACCGGGCTGCCGCACGATCGTCACTTCCGCGACGAAGCCGCGCTCACCGACCTGGGCCATCTGGCTCGCTCCCTTGTGGCGGAGGGGTGCGCGGTCGCCGAGGCGGCGGGCGTCCAGCTCTACGAGGATCCATGGGAGATGAACCTCGAGGCCGTGCGGCGCGGGGAGACGGGGCAAGGGAGCTACCGCCATCTGCCGTCGATGCTTGCCGACGTCCGTGCCCGGCGCCCCACCGAGGTCGACTTCATCACGGGGGCGCTGGTTCGCCAGGCCATGGCCCACGGGGTGCCCGTGCCGCTGCACCTCACGATGTGGCGTCTCGTGCGAGCGCTGGAGGCGTCGTACGCGATGGACGCGTGAGCGGCGCGCCTGGAGTCGCCTGAGCGTACGTTGACAATTGATCAAACTGGAGATAGCTTCGCTGCTGCCCTGGCCGGCGACGTGCGCCCCGCCCGGACGTCCGCCGCGGGCCGACGGCGGTGTGCAAATCAAGCTGGCCATCGGAGGTGGGAATGCTGCTCGAGCAGGTCGAGTACGTGCGGCCGAGAGACTTCGAGGAGGCGTTGGCGCTCGTCGCCGAGGACGGCGCGGCGCCTCTCGCCGGAGGGCAGAGCCTGGTCAACGTGTTGAAGAACCGGGTGGCATCCGTTGACCTCCTCGTCGACATCTCGCGCCTGACAGAGCTGCGCGCGATCCACCGGAGCCCGTCGGGCGACCTCGACATCGGCGCGTGCGTGACCTATGACGAACTGGACCGGTCTCCCGACGTGCGCGCTCGCCATGCCGTCCTTGCAGACGTCGCCGGCCACATCGAAGACCAGCAGATCCGCTCCAGGGGGACGATCGGCGGGAACTGCTGCCTGAGTGATCCGACGAACAACCTTCCGCCCATCCTCGTCGCGCTGGATGCGAGGATGGACTTGCGATCGAGAAGCGGGCGGCGGGAAGTACGAGCCGCCGAGTTCTTCAAGGGCTACTTCGCGACCGCCCTCGCGCCCGGCGAGCTGCTGGAGTCGGTGCATGTTCCCGCAATGGGTGCGGGCCACGGCGCCGGGTACGCGTCGCTCAACGTCGCGGCGGATGCGAAGGCGATGGCCCGAGCCGCTGCGTGGGTCGCCCTCTCGGCGGACCGCACGATGATCACGTCCGCCCGAGTCGTGCTCGCGAGGCTGGCCCACGTTCCGGTGCGCGACGCAGCTGCCGAGTCGGCGCTCACCGGCGCCGAGGCGACCGAGGACGCCGTGCGCTCGGCGTGTGCACAGGCAGCGGCGGACCTGGACCCCATCTCCGACGTCCATGGAGACGGCGAGTACCGCCGACAGATGGGAAGGGTGATGGCGTACCGGGCCGTGATGCAGGCGATCGACGCGGCGAGGGCTGAGACGAGCGCTACCGAACGAGGAGGGAAGGTATGAGCGAGCGAGGGACCAGCCACTCCATCTCGGCGACCGTGAACGGGGAGCAGGTCCGTCGGGTGGTTCCGGCTCGCCAGTTGCTGGTGCACTTCCTCCGGGACACCCTCGGGTTGACCGGGACGCATATCGGGTGCGATACCGGAAACTGCGGAGCGTGCAGCGTGATCGTAGACGGGAAGCTCGTGAAGAGCTGCATGGTGCTGGCACCGCAGGCCGATGGCACCGAGATCGAAACGGTGGAGAGCTTGGCGACCGACGGCGAGCTGAGTCCGGTCCAGCGCGCCTTCCACGAGAGCCACGCGCTCCAGTGCGGGTATTGCACGCCGGGAATGTTGATGAGCGCTACCTATCTCCTGCGCCACAACCCCTCGCCCAGCGAAGAAGAGGCGAGGAGGGGCATCCGTGGCAACGTGTGCCGCTGCACCGGCTACATGAACATCGTGAAGGCCATTTGCTCGGCAGCGGAACTGAGCGGCGGAACGTCGTCGCTGAACAACGCAGAGGAGGCGTGAGGTGACCATCACGGACACCACCAAGACCTCGGGGGCGACGCGGACGTGGTCGGGCCGGCCGGTGCCGCGCAAGGAGGACGGGCGGCTGGTCCAGGGGCAGGGTTCGTTCGTCGACGACGGCGGGATGCACGGCCAGGGTTACGCGTGGTTCGTCCGCTCGCCCTACGCCCACGCGAAGATCGTGTCAATCGACTGTGCGCCTGCGCTCGAGATGGACGGTGTCTACGCGGTGCTGACGGGGGAGGAAGCCCGTCAGATGTGCGAGACGCCGTTCTTCGCCATCGCGCCACCCCCTGGGGCGCTCATGCACGAGTGGCCGCTCGCCGTCGGGAAGGTGCGTTACCAGGGCGACGCTGTTGCG
>JAJZMN010000254.1 GCA_021850345.1 Actinomycetes bacterium
CTCGTAGAGGTAGATCCGCGGCGTGTCACCGAGGTCGGCGATCGCCTCCCGTACCAGATGCGCCATGAACCGCTGGCGGGTGTTCAGATGGCAGCGGGGGCACTCCAGCCGCTCGCGAAGGTTCACCGGCGCGACGAGGAGCTTGTTGAACCGGCGAGGGCGGGCGTACCCGGTCAGATAGTTAAACAGCTGCGTCGCATCCTCGCCGATCTCGGGATGCTCGAGCACCTCGCGTCCGGTTCCGCTGAAGCGGACGCGCCCGTTCTCGAGCACGACACCGTGGCTCGCGAGCTTGAGCCCGGCGCGCGCGTTCTGCTCGACCAAAAGGATCGTCCGGCCGCTCGCGTGCATCGCCTTCACCGTGTCGAACATCGCCCGCAGGGTCTTCGGGTCCAGGCCCATTGACGGTTCGTCGAGCACGACAAGGCGCGGGTCGAGCATCAGCGAGCGTGCGAACTCGACCAGGCGCTGCTGGCCGCCCGACAGCGCTCCGGCCTTGTCCCGTCCCCGCTCGGCGATGACGGGGAAGAGTTCGACGACCTCCTCGAGGCGCTTGCGGACAAGCGCCCGGTCACGGATGAGGAAGGCACCCATCTCCACGTTCTCCCGGACCGTCATCTCCCGGAACAGGCTGTGGTTCTGGGGCACCTGGACGATCCCCCGCTGGAGCACGGCGCGGGGGCTCGCACCAACGAGGTTCTCGCCCTCGAACTCGATTTGGCCAAGGCGCGGCCGAAGAAGGCCGCTCAGGGTCGCAAGCAGCGTCGACTTCCCGGCGCCGTTCGGCCCGACGATGCAAGTGATGCTCCCGTCGGGGACGACGAAGTCGACGCCCTTCAACACGTCTCCGCCGCCGTAGCCGGCGACGACGCCCTCGAAACGGACGAGCCCACCGCCGGCCTCAAAGGCGGCGGCGCGGTCCTCAGCCGGCAGCGACATCTTGGTCGTCCTCCGCCCCGCCGAGATACGCGTCGAGGACGCGTGGATCGCGGCGGATGATGTCGGGGGTGCCGCTCACGATCGCGCTCCCCTGGTGCATGACCGTCACCTGGTGGCAGAGCCCCATCACGAACTCCATGTTGTGCTCGACGACAAGGAAGGTCTTGCCCTGCGCGTTCAGCTCGGCGATCCGGTCGCGGATCGTGTTGATGAGGGTAGGGTTGACGCCGCCGGCGGGCTCGTCGAGCAGGATCACCGCCGGGTCCGCGACGAGGATGTAGGCGAGCTCGAGCAGCTTGCGCTGACCGTAGGAGAGGTTCGCCGCCCGCGTCCCGGCAAGGCGCGTGAGTCCGACGAAGTCCAGCAGCTCGAGCGCCCGGCGCTGCTCCTGCGCGCTGGCCGCGGGGCGCAGCACGCTGCGGAGCCACCCCTCCTTGCGCTGGGTGGCAACCAACATGTTCTCGAGCACGCTCAGGCGACCGAAGATGCGGGTGAGCTGGAAGGTGCGTCCGAGCCCGCGGGCGAAGACCTGGTCGGGCCGCGCGCCGGTGATGTCGACGCCCCCGAGGGTCACCGAGCCACTGTCGGGTGTCACATAACCGGTCACCACGTTGAAAAGCGTGGTCTTGCCCGAGCCGTTCGGCCCGATGAGACCGGTGATCGAGCCCTCGTCCACGGCGAGCGAGCACTCCGACAATGCCTGGAGGCCACCGAAGGACTTCGAGACCGCACGCACCTCGAGCAGCGCGCTCACTGCGGCGCTCCGCTCAGCGAGCGGACGGACGCGGCGGGGGTCGCCGTCTCCTGGGCGGCCGCCAGCCGCCGCTCCCGGCGTGCGGTGAACACGTCGCTCACCGCCGGCACCACGCCGCGGGGCATGAACAGGATCACGAGGAGGAACAGCGCCCCGTAGATGATCAGGTAGATCGAACCGACCGAGTACTGCATTGTCAGGTACTGCTGGACCGGTTCGAGGATCAGCGCGCCAAGCAGTGGCCCCGAAAGGGTCCCCCGTCCCCCGAAGAAGGCCATCAGCGCCACCGTGACGTCGAACAGCGGGTCGAAGGCGAACTGCGGAAAGACCTGGCCGAGGAAGAACGCCCAGAGCGCCCCCGCCATCCCGACACCGACGGCCGACACGACGAAGCTCGCGAGCTTCACCCGTTGGACCTTCACACCGAGACCCCGCGCCCGGTCCTCGTCGTCGCGGATCGCCATCAACTGCAGACCGAAGCGCGACCCGCGGATCGCGGCCGACACCGCGACGGTGAACGCGAGGACGCCGAGGGTGACGTAGTAGAAGCTGTCGTTGTACTGCACCGCCCCCCACAGCGGCGTCGGCACCTGGACGCCAGAGGAGCCTTGGGTGAAGCCCAGGTTGAACGCCAGAAGCTGGACGATGAAGAACACCGCGATCGTGATCACCACGAAGGTGTGCCGCCGCGTCCGCAGCGCGATGAGCCCGAAGGGAACGGCGAGAATGGCGGCGACCACACCGGCCGCGGGGACGAGGGCAAACATCGAGTAGTCCGCCGCCATGTTCCAGTGCGTCGACACCAACGCGATCGTGTACGCGCCCGCGCCGAAGAAGACGGCGTGGCCGAGAGCGATGTAGCCCGAGTAGCCCGCGAAGCCGTTCCAGGCCGTCGCCGACGCCATGTAGACGAGCGTGAAGACCCCGATCGTCGTGACGGTCGGGTTCGAGAACAGCACGGGGAAAGCCGCGAGCAGGGCCGCGAACAGCACCCAGGAACCCGCGACCGCCGCACGCCGGCGACCGGGCGTCGCCGGCACGCCGGCCGGCGACGCCACGGCCGCGCTCACTGCGCCCGTGCGACCTGCCGGCCGAAAAGGCCGGCAGGTCGCAGCGAGAGCACGACAACGAGGGCCGCGAAGAACACCGCCGTGGCCCAGATCGGGGACCACACGACGGCGACGACATCTTCGAGGACGAGCATGAACACCGCCGCCACGAGCGCGCCGCCCATGCTCCCCAGCCCGCCGAGAATGACGATGGCAAGCAGCCGGGAGATGAGGTCGTAGCTGGACGAGGCGTTGAAGTCATTCGTCGCGCCAAAGACCATGCCGCCGGCCGCGGTCACGGCAACCCCGATCCCAAAGCAGATGGTCGAGACCCGCCGCACGTCGATCCCGACGAGCCGTGCCGCCGTGCGGTCCTGGAGCGAGGCTCTCACGCTCGCCCCAAAACGCGTGCGGTACAACAGCGCGTAGAGCGCGACGAGCAGCACCGCCGCCATCACGAACCCGAACAGGTAGATGTAGGCGAGGTAGAAGCCGAAGATGTGCACCGACCGGTCGACGTACCACGCGTGGATCTGCACGTAGTTGACGGTGAACGCGCTGTTCAGCACGCCCTCGATGATGATCGAGACCGCGTAGGTGACCAGGATGGACATTGCCGTCCGGTCACTCTCCCCCAACCGTCGGATGAATCCCCACTCGACGCCGAGTCCGAGGACGAACAACGCCGGAATCGTCACCAGGAGGCCGAGGAACGGGTCGATCCCGGCGTGCACCGCGAGCTCGTAGCTCAGGTACCCGCCGAGCACGACGAAGATCCCCTGCGCGATGTTGATGATGTCCATCACCCCGAAGATCAGGGTGAGGCCCGCCGCCATCAGCGCGTATACCCCCCCGGTGAGAACACCGTCGATGATCGCCTCGACGATCGATGTCCCCATCGGTCAGCTCCCCCAGTTCGCCTTCGGATACTCGATCTTCACCGAATTCGGGTCGTTCGACGGCAGCACCTGGACGAACTTGCTGCCCTTCTGCCACTGGAACACGAAGGCGGCCGCCGCCCCGTTCATGCCCTTGGCGTCAAAGCGCACCGGACCCTGGACGCTCTGGAAGGTCTTCCCGCTGTGCAGGTACTTGATGAGCGTGGCGTTGTTCAGGCTGTGGGTCGCGGTGACCGCCTGGGCGACGACCTGGCCGACCGAGTAGGCCTCGGCGACGTCGGAGTTGATGTCAGAGGGTGTGCCGCCGTACTTCTTCACGTACTCGGTGACCATCTTCTGGCTCGACGCGTTGCGGTAGCCCGGGTACCAACCGTTCGGCACCATGATGCCGTCGGTGTTGCCCGCGCCGACGGCCTTGATGAAGGTTGCGCCTTGGTCGGGACCGCCGGTCGCGATGAAGGCCTTCGGGTTGTAGTGCTGCTGCACGAAGGCCTGGACGAACGCCGAGGCGGTGGGCACGTCGACCGAACCGAGGACGACGACTTGGGCCTTGGACGCGGCCACAGCATCCGCGATGGGCGTGTAGTCGGTCACCTCGGCTGGGAAGACGTGCGAGTAGACCGTCTTCACGCCCGCCTTCTCAAGGATCCGCATCGCCGGCGCGATCTGCGGCTCGGTGAAGGGGTCGTTGGACGTCGGGTAGGCCGCGGTCTTCGGGCGCACGCTCTTTGGCAGGGCGGCGATCCACTTCGCGAACAGCACGAGGTTGTCGACGACCGGCAGGCTCACGTCGAACACGTTGTGGAGCCCGTTGGCGAAGACGGCCGGCGCGCCGCCGGCGCCCTCGACGAGCGCGTAACCGAAGCGGTTCGCGATCTTGGAGGCCGGGACCGTGAGCAGTGTCGAGAACGGGCCGAAGAGCAGGTTCGCGTGATTGATCGTGATGAGCCGCTCGTAGTTCGTGACCACCTGGGTCGGGCTCGAGGCGTCCGAGACGATGTCGAGCTTCACCGGCCGCCCGAGCAGGCCGCCCGCCCGGTTCTGGTCGGCCGCCCACAGCTCGTAACCGCGCCGGAACGCCTGGCCGTCCGCGGAAAAGTCGCCCGACAACGAGAGCGAGATCCCGATCACGATCGGACTCTTGCTCGCCTTGCGGACGTGCGGCGTCGCTGCGCTCGCGCTGCCTGCGCTGCCCGCGGCCAGTGCGCCTGCAGCGGTCAGCGCGCTCATTGCGAGCGCCACGCTGCGTCGATGGAGGATCCCCCTCCGCATTTTCCCCCCGTTCATGACTCTCCGGTCTCCTTTCGCTTGCTGCTGTGAAAAGGCGCCACCTCGGTCGGTCCGAATCTCGGGCTCCTCGGTAGGCGCTCTGGTGCTGCGAGCGACCGCGCGGACCGTCGCGGCGCTCAGGACTGCATGTCGTCGACGGGCGAGAGCCCGTCGTCGACCGGGGTGTTCTC
>JAJZMN010000133.1 GCA_021850345.1 Actinomycetes bacterium
CGGGCGGTGCGGCGATGACCTCCGGCAGTGTCACGACGGAGTCGAGGACGTGGGTCGCACCGGCCTCGAGCAGGCGGGAGCGGTCCTCGCTGCCCGTGAGGACGCCCGCCACCACGGATGCGCCGGCCCGGATCCCGGCGGCGATGTCCGCCGTGGTGTCCCCCGCCACGGCGACCGATTGGACCGAGTCGATGCGTAGCCGGAGCACGGCCGTGAGCACCATGTCCGGGAACGGGCGCCCTCGGCCGGCGTCCGAGGGGCTCAACACGAGGTCGGCGACGTCCGTCCAACCGAGTGCCTCGAGGAGGAGGTCCCTCGTACGCACGGAGAATCCGGTCGTGAGCGCGACTCGCACACCACTCGTGCGGAGAAGGCCGATGGTCTCGGCGGCGCCTGCGACCGGGCGGACCTCGGCGATCCCCGCCTCGTAGGCCCGCTCAAACGCGCGGTTCGCCTCCTGCGCGCGCGTCTCGTCGTCGAACAGCGTCCGAAACACCTCGATCTTGGACGTGCCCATCGTGCGGCGCACGTGGGAAAGCATCCCGGGACGCCGCTCAGCGGGAACCTCCATCGCGTCGAGCGCGGCGGCGAACGCCTGCTCCACGGCGCCGCGGTCCTCCACGGTCGTGCCGGCGAGGTCGAGGCAGGCGAGCTGGACGCCGGTCACGGCCGCCGGTCACGGTCGCCGGTCACGGCCGCCGGTCGTCGGCCGCCGCGCCGACGATCTGTGCGCGCAGCCCGGACAACCACTCGTCCGCCTTTCGCCAGGCGACGTCCGCCTGCTGGCGCCGCTCCGGCGCGTGCCGCCCTCCTGCCGGGTACGACCCGAGGAACTTCACGTCAGCCAGGTTCGCGCGCAGATCGCGGAGGCAGTCGGCGACGACCTCGTCGGCGACGTGGCCGGCGAGGTCGATGGCGAAGCAGTACTCGCCGAGACCCTGTTTGGTCGGCCGGGACTCGAGGCGGGTGAGGTTGATGCTCCGTGCAGCGAACTGGCCGAGGATGCCGTGGAGGTTTCCCGGCCGGTCCGCATCCTGGAAGCAGACGATCGTGGTCCGGTCGTGCCCCGTCGGCGCGGGGATGCCGCCGCTGCCGACCGCGACGAACCGGGTCTGGTTCCCTTCGAAGTCCTCCACGTCCTCGGCGAGGATCGCGAGGCCGTAGAGCTCGGCGGCGAGCCGCGGCGCGATCGCGGCGGCGTGCCGATCGGGTTGCGCGCCGAGCTGCCGGGCGGCGTCGGCGGTGGAGTTGGCCGCCACGGTCTCGACCCCGGGAAGCTGCTCGGTGAAGAACCGCCGGCACTGCGCGAGCGCGACCGGATAGGACACGACCCGGCGCACGTCTCGAATCGCCGTTCCCCGCGGCGCCATGAGATGGAGGCGGACGTCGAGCACCACCTCGCGTTGGATGAGCAGGTCGACGTCGAAGATCAAGGCGTCGAGGGTGTCCCTCACCACCCCGTCGATCGCGTTCTCGATCGGCACGAAGCCGATGTCGACGCGGCCCGAGCGCACCGCCTCGAGGACGTCGCCGATCGTGTCCATGGGCTCGAGCGCGGCAGCGGCGTAGTCCTCTTGGGTGAGGAGCGCCTCCTCGGTGAAGGTGCCGAGCGGCCCGAGGAACGCGACCGAGGATGGCGGGCGGGTCGCAGGGCCGGGCATGGCAGGGCAGGATAGTGAGCCACGATGGACCAATCCCTCCTCCACCAGCTGCTCGTCGACGTCTCGAAGGGGGACTGCGACCCCGACGACGCCGTGCGGCGCCTGCGGCACCTGCCCTTCGCCGACCTCGGGTTCGCACGGGTGGACCACCACCGCGCGCTCCGCCAGGGCTTCGCCGAGGCCGTCTACGGTCCCGGCAAGTCCCCTGAGCAGTGCGCAGCCATCGTGGTGGAGCTGCTCGGCGAGGCCTCCGGACCGGTGCTCCTCACCCGGGCCGACTCCGCACAGGTCTCTGCGGCACGGCTTGCGGCCTTCGACCGCGGTCACGGAGAAGCCACCGTCACCCCGACGGGGACCGGCTCGCTCGCCGCGTGGCGGACGGCCTCGAGGCGACCGGGCCGCGTCCTCGTCCTCACCGCCGGCACGGCCGACCTGCCGGTCGCCGACGAGTGCCGCGCGGTGCTGCACGCTCTGGGCTTCTCCCCGTCCCTGGTCGCAGACTGCGGCGTCGCCGGGGTGCACCGGCTCCTGGCGTCGGTCGAAGAGCTGCAGGACGCGGACGTGGTCGTCGTCGTTGCGGGGATGGAGGGTGCGCTGGCGAGCCTCGTCGGTGGGATCACCGCCGCACCGGTGGTCGCAGTGCCGACGAGCGCCGGGTACGGCGCCTCGCTCGAAGGGGTGACTGCGCTCTTGGCCATGCTCGCGTCGTGTGCCTCGGGCATCACCGTCGTCGGCATCGACAACGGCTACGGCGCCGCCTGCGCGGTGGCACGCCTCCTGCGGTGAGTGTGCGCCGGTGACGCCGCTCACTGCGTGGTTCCACTGCTTCGCCGGGATCGCGGGCGACATGGCGCTCGGCAGCCTGCTGGACGCGGGTGCCGACGAGTCCGAAGTCGTGGAGATGCTCGAGCGACTTCCCGTCCACGGGTGGAAGCTCCGAGTGGAGCCGGTGCTGCGCGGTGGCATCGCCTGCACGCGTGCGATCGTCGAGGTCGACGAAGCTGCTACGGCCGAGGGCCAGGGCATCAGCCGGAACTACGTGGACATCGCGGCTGCGGTGCGTGAGGCGTCGCTACCCGAGCGCGTGGAGCAACGTTCGCTCGCCACCTTCGCCGCGCTTGCGCGGGCCGAGGGCGCCCTCCACCGGGCGGACCCCGAGCGCGTGCACTTTCACGAGGTCGGCGGGCACGACGCGCTCGTCGATGTCGTCGGCACCGCCGCGGCTCTGGAGGTGCTCGGCGTCGACACCGTGAGGGTCTCTGCCATCGCGCTTGGCACCGGGACGGTGCGCGCCGCCCACGGCACGTTGCCCAACCCTCCGCCCGCGGTTCTCCGGCTCCTCCAGGGATTCGCTACCTACGGACGGCCCGTGTCGCTCGAGCTCACGACGCCAACGGGCGCTGCGCTGGTCCGCGCGCTCGCGGTGGAGTCGGTGTCGGGCGCGGTGGAGTCGGTGTCGGGCGAGGTGGAGTCGGTGTCGGGCGCGGTGGAGTCGGTGTCGGGCGCCATGCCCGCGATGACGATCAGTGCGTCCGGCTACGGCGCCGGCGCGGCCGAGCTCGACACCCTCCCCAACTGCACTCAAGTCGTGCTCGGTGAACCCCTCGTCGGGGCAGCGGCGGGCCACGGGCAGCCGGTCACCGTCCTCGAAGCGAACCTCGACGACGCGACCGGCGAGCAGCTGGCGGTCGCGGTCGCCTCGTTGCTCGACGAGGGCGCGCTCGACGCGTGGATCACCCCGGTGGTCATGAAAAAGGGGCGCCCAGGCCACACCGTGCACGTGCTCTGTGACCCCGCACGCTCGGAGCTGCTCGCCGACGTGGTGCGCCGGACGACGGGGAGCTTCGGCGTGCGCGCGCTGCAGGGCGAGCGGTGGCCGGAGTCACGCCACATCGAGGAGGTCCTCGTCGAGGGGGAGCCGGTCCGCCTGAAGATCGGCCTTTCGAGGGTGAAGGCCGAGCCCGAGGACGTGGCCCGTGCAGCGGCGGCCACCGGCCTCGACCCGCAGCAGGTGGCGGCACGGGCCGAGGCGGCCTGGCGCAGCCAGCGCTGAGCGCCGGGGACCGGGAGCAGTCGCTCGAAGGGCTCAGCCGGGCTGCGCCGGCTCCACCACGATCGGCAGCCGCTTCAACCCGTTGGTGAAATTGGTCCTCGTGCGCGAGGGCTCCCCGGTGAGCTCGAAACGGCTGACCCGCTGGCAGAGCTCGTCGAGCACGATCCGCACCTCGAGCCGCGCGAGGTGGGCGCCGAGGCACATGTGCGGACCCCCCCGGCCGAAGCTCAGGTGCGGGTTGGGCGTCCGCGTGACGTCGAAGCGGTCCGCCTCCGCGAAGACATCCTCGTCACGGTTGCCCGACACGTACCAGAGGATCAGCTTGTCGCCCTTCTTCATGTCGGCGTCGCGCAGCCGTGCGTCCACAGTCAGGGTTCGTCGCATGAAGTGCGTCGGGCACGACCAGCGCAGGACTTCCTCGGTCGCCGAATTGAGCAGCCCCGGATCGGTGCGCAGCAGGTCCCACTGGTCCGGGTGCTCGCAGAAGGCGAGGACCCCCTGCGCGAGGGCGATCCTCGTGGTCTCGTTCCCGGCGATGACGAGGATGGAAAAGAAATTGTCGAGATCGACCTCCGTCAGCCGTTCACCGTCGATCTCCGCGTGCAGCACCGTCGAGAGGAGGTCGTCGGTGGGATGGCGGAGCCGCGCCTTCACCAGCTCTCGCCCCATGTCCCACAGCTCCTTGCCGTAGGGGCTCCGGAACGGGAAGTTCCGATAGGCGTCCGTATCGTCCCGACCCCAGACGACGTCGGTGATCTCCGGGTCGGTGTTCGCAATGAGCTTGTCACCGAGGTCGATGAATTCGTCGAGCTGGTCTTCAGGCAGGCCCATGATGCGCGCCAGTACCCGGATCGGCACCTCCTTTGCGACGTGGTGGACGAAATCGAATTCCCGACGGGGCAATGCCTCTTCGAGCGCGACGTTGGTGAGCGCGCGAACGAAGTGCTCGTAGACGGCGACGGCACGCGGCGTGAAACTCGGCGCGAGGACCTTTCGGAGCTTCGTGTGCGCAGGGGGATCCATATCGATGATCGTCCGTCGGGTGGCCATGTCCTCGGCGGTCGGCTCCTCGAAGGAGACACCTGTCGCCGACGAGAAGCGCGCGGTGTCCCTGCTGATCTCGACGATGTCTGCATAGCGGTGGACGGACCAGAAGCCGTGGTTCGGCGGAGCCTCGTCGAACCACGCGATCGGTGCTTCCTTTCGAAGACGCGAGAACTCCTCGTACGGGACCCGCCTCTCCCAGGCGTCAAGGTCCGTCAGGTCGACGTCGGTCATCCGCGTGGGTCACCTGCCGCCGGCCTGGTGACCGGCCTGGTGACCGCCGGACTGGTGGCCTCCGGACTGGTGACCGCCGGACCGGTGGCCGCCGGACCGGTGGCC
>JAJZMN010000010.1 GCA_021850345.1 Actinomycetes bacterium
CTTAGACGGGTCCGGGCAACCGGGCGAGTCCGTCACCGCCACGGGGCAACCCGTGGCTGCCTGAGCGTGCTCACGTTTGAGCACGGTGCTGGTAACGGCTCGGGAACCTGGGTCTCGATCCAGCGCACGTGGCCCCCGCTCGTATTGAAGAACCCGTGGAGGACGCCGACGCCGCAGAAGAGGACCTCCCCGGCTCGGAAGGTGCGGACCTCGCCGTCGATCTCCCCCTCGATCTCGCCTTGGAGGAACAGGTACGCCTCTTCGAACGGGTGGTCGTGCACCTGGGCCGCACCACCGGGCTCGTAATCGACCATGAACATCGTGCACAGCTCCGAGCCGAGCCCGGGGTCGACCATCATTTTCACCGAGATGCCGCTGTAGGCGAGCATCGCCGTGTCCATGCCGGCGGGCGCCCGCCCCCGGGCGGGGTCCGTGATGCGCAGGGCGTCGAGCTGCGAGTCCGTGCCGGTGTAGTGGCCGAAGAAGCGCAAGGTCGGGTTGCCGAACGGCGGCCGCTCCGGGGCGACGGGCCGGCCGGTATCGCTGGACCCCACCGCCCCTGCCCCGCCCGCCTCCGGGCGGTCTGCGGTCGACCCGGAGGACCCTGCGGTCCACCCCGGGGACCCGGCGCTCCACTCCGAGGACCCGGCGCTCCACTCCGAGGACCCGGCGGTCCACCCGGAAGGCACGACGAACGTGTCCTCTCGCCCGCGGGCCAACCTGGCTGGGGCGTCGCGAGCTCGAGCCAGGCCGCGATCGCCTCCTCGTCGTTCGCCCAGGCGTGCACGGCACCGACCGGGAACAAGACGTAGTCGCCGGCCTCCAGCTGGAAGCGGAGCCCGCCGTGCTCGACGGTGGGCCGGCCTTCGAGCACGTACGCGCACTGCTCGTAACTGTGGACGTGGCGGTGCGTGCGTGCACCGGCCTCGAGCCGGCACAGGCCGAGGTCGGTGTGGACGGCACCCATCGATCGGTCCACGAGACCGCGATGCGCGTAGCCGTTGATCGCCCCGTCGCGTCCGTCGTCTTCGAAGGAGAGGTCCCAGCTCCGCACGTGGATCACGCTTCCAGTGCTTAGCAGGCAGGCGGGCGGGAACAGCGGCCGCCCGCGTGGCGCGCCCTGCGTCCGGTGTGCCATGATGCTCTGACCATGTCCGGCAACGGCACCCGCGTGAGCGTCCTCGAGACGGCCCTCGTACTGATTCTCTAGGCGCGCGGCCTCTCACGCCGCGCGCCGACCGACCTCCCTAAGGGGAGGTCGTTGCAATTTCTGGCCCTGTTCACCCGCTCCCGTACCACCAGGAAGGTTTCAAAGAGACATGCAGCTGACCGGAGCGCAAGCACTGATCAAGAGCCTCGAGATGGAGGGCGTGGAGGTCATGTTCGGCCTCCCGGGTGGCGCGATCCTGCCCGTCTACGACCCGATCCTCTCGTCGTCGATCCGCCATGTCCTCGTACGGCACGAACAAGGTGCAGGGCACATGGCCGAGGGCTACGCGCTGGCGACCGGCCGGCCTGGAGTCGCGATCGTGACGAGCGGGCCCGGGGCGACGAACATCGTGACGTCCCTCTCCAACGCGTACATGGACTCGACCCCGCTCGTGGTGATCACCGGGCAGGTCCCGACCGCGGCGATCGGCACCGATGCCTTCCAGGAGTGCGACATCACCGGCGTCACCATGGGCATCACCAAGCACAACTGGCTCGTCAAGTCGGCACAGGAAATCCCGGAGGTGGTGGCCTCCGCCTTTCATCTCGCGACGACCGGCAGGCCCGGCCCGGTGCTCGTGGACGTCCCGAAGGATGTCTCCAACGCCAGCATGGAGTGGTATTGGCCCGACAAGCTCGACCTTCCCGGTTACCGTCTGCCGGGGCCTCCCGACCGTGCCGAGGTGCAACGTGCCGCCGCCCTGATGGCCTCCGCACAGCGGCCCGTGCTCTATGTCGGTGGTGGCGTACTGAAGGCGCGGGCGGCCGAGGCGCTTCGGGCGCTGGCCGAGAGGACGGGCTTCCCCGTGGTGACCACGCTCATGGCCCGTGGCGCCTTCCCGGACTCCCATCCCCAATGCCTCGGCATGCCGGGCATGCACGGCAACTTCACGGCCGTCACCGCGATGCAGCGTGCGGACCTTCTCGTCGCCCTGGGCGCCCGCTTCGACGACCGAGTGACCGGCCGGCTCGACGCGTTCGCCCCCCAAGCCAAGGTCGTCCACGTGGACATCGACGCGGCGGAGCTGCACAAGGTCCGGCGAGCAGATGTTGCGATCGCGGGTGACTGCAAGGTCGTGATCGAAGCCCTGTCCGAGGCCCTCGCACCCGCGTTCGATTCGCTCGAACGGCCCGGTGTCGGCGCCCCGGCGACTCCTCGCTCGGACTGGTGGGCGGAGCTCCGGCGCTGGCAGCACGAGTTCCCCTTGCACTACGAGCGCAACGACGGACCGCCGATCAAGCCCCAGATGGTCATCGAGACGCTGCGCGACGCGTCGCCGTCCGACACGATCGTCGTCTCGGGCGTCGGGCAGCACCAGATGTGGGCGTCGCAGTACTGGCGCTTCGACCATCCCTACACGTGGGTGAATTCGGGCGGAGCCGGCACGATGGGGTTCGCGGTGCCCGCCGCCATCGGTGCGAAGGTGGGCCACCCGGAGCGGATGGTCTGGGCGATCGACGGCGACGGGTGCTTCCAGATGACCGCCCAGGAGCTGGTCACTGCCGCCGCCGAGCGTATCCCGATCAAGGTCGCGATCTTGAACAACGCGTACCTCGGCATGGTGCGGCAGTGGCAGGAGATGTTCTACGGCGAGCGCTACTCCGAGGTGTACCTTTCGCCGGATTTGCCGGACTACGTGAAGTGGGCCGAGGCGATGGGCGCCGTCGGACTCCGCGCGGAGAGCCCCGAAGAGGTCGGCCCCGCGATCGAGAAGGCAAACGCCGTCGACGACCGGCCCGTGGTGGTCGACTTCCGCACGGACGCGTTCGAGAAGGTGTTCCCGATGGTCCCTGCAGGCGCGTCCAACGACGACATCGTCCTTCACCCCCGGCAAGAGGAGCGTGCGGACGCCGAACGGCTCGCATGGGAACGTCAGTCCGCGGAGCGCCAGCAATGAGCACCGGGGCCGAGGTAGTGCCTCCGGTGGACCGGGGGGTAGCGGGCGAGCGGCACCACATCCTCACCGTGCTCGTCGAGAACAAGGCGGGCGTGCTCGCACGCGTCGCCGGGCTGTTCTCCCGACGGGGGTACAACATCTTCTCGCTAGCCGTCGCGCCGACCGACGACGATCGATTCAGCCGGATCACCATCGTCGTCGACGTGGAGTCGGCGCCGCTCGAGCAGGTCGTCAACCAGCTCGACAAGCTGGTGAACGTGGTGACGATCTCCGAGCTTGCCCCCGCTGCCGCCGTCCAGCGTGAGCTGCTCCTCGCGACCGTCGCCGCCGCGCCGGCGGAACGGTCACAGGTCATCCAGCTCGTCGGCGTCTTCGGAGGCGAGGTGGTCGACGTGGGTGCCGACCGTCTCACCGTGATGCTGGCAGGGCCGCCGGAGAAGCTGGACGGTTTCGAGGGGTTGCTCGAGACCTACGAGGTGCTGGACCTCCAGCGCACCGGACGCGTCGCCCTCCCGAAGATCGACGTGTCACCGCCGGTCCGGCGACGGCTGGCCCCTGTCGGGCCGCAGGTGGCCGGCTGATCGTCGGCGGGATGAGACCGAGCTGAGCGTCCAAGAGCAAGAGATGGAGTCAGAGCAAACCCGAAAGGAGCGCCGAGCCATGGCGACCTTGTACTACGAGTCCGATGCCGACCCGGCGCTGATCCGCGATCGCAAGGTCGCGGTCCTCGGCTACGGATCGCAGGGCCATGCCCACGCGCGCAACCTCGCCGAGTCGGGCGTCGACGTGCGCGTGGGCCTCCGGGAAGGATCGTCCAGCCGCGCGAAGGCACAGGAGGCAGGACTACCGGTGACCTCCGTGGCGACAGCGGCCGCGGAAGCCGACGTCGTCATGGTGCTGCTTCCGGATACCGAGCAGAAGACCGTCTACGACGCCGAGGTCGCGCCCCACCTCCGTCCAGGTGACTGCCTCATGTTCGCCCATGGCTTCAACATCCGCTACGGCCAGATCGTCCCTCCTTCCGAGGTCGACGTCACGATGGTGGCGCCCAAGGGGCCCGGTCACCTCGTCCGGCGCACGTTCACCGAAGGGGCCGGCGTACCGAGCCTCGTCGCCGTGCATCAGGACGCGACCGGCTCGGCACATGCGCTCGCGCTGAGCTACGCGCACGCGCTCGGTGCCACGCGCGCGGGCGTGCTCGACACGACCTTCGAAGAGGAGACCGAGACCGACCTCTTCGGCGAGCAGGCCGTGCTGTGTGGCGGCATGACGGCACTCGTCATGGCGGGGTTCGAGACCCTCGTCGAAGCCGGCTACCAGCCGGAGTCGGCATACTTCGAGTGCCTGCACGAGATGAAGCTCATCGTGGACCTCATGTACGAGCAGGGAATCGCAGGGATGCGCTTCTCGATCTCCGACACGGCCGAGTACGGAGACCTCACCCGTGGGCCGCGGGTCATCGACGAGCACGTCCGTGCCGAGATGCGTCGGATCCTCGCGGACATCCGCGATGGCTCGTTCGCCGAGGAGTGGATCGAGGAGAACCGGGCCGGTCGGCCGAACTTCCTGAAGCTCCGCAGCGAAGGCAAGCAGCACCAAATCGAGCAGGTCGGAGCACAGCTGCGCGCCATGATGCCGTTCGTCTCCTCGGGCCGCGAGCGTGTGGAGGACGTCTCGGGCGGCTGAGCGGCTCTGGCCCCCTTCCGCCGGCCACTCCGCTCCCGCTCTCCGTACGAGCTCCGAGCTCCGAGCTCCGAGCTCCCGAGCTCCCGAGCTCCACCAGAGTCCCCGTACTCCACCAGAGAACCCATACGCCACCCGAGTCCCCATACTCCACCCGAGTCCGCGAGCTCGGCGTCCCCGGTTGCGGAGCGGCGCTGGGTCGCCGTGCACCGCTCCGTGTGCCTGTTTGCCTGCACCGGCCATGGGTACGTCGTCCCACGATCCACGGCTGTTCGGGATCGCGCCC
>JAJZMN010000070.1 GCA_021850345.1 Actinomycetes bacterium
GACATTGTGGTCGGTGACCCCATCGGCGCCTCTGCGTGACAGCCTCACCGATTGCACAGAGAATCTTCGCGGTGATGCGTGATCTGGCGACGGAAGGGATGATGATGGTGGTGGTGAGCCACGAGATGGGATTCGCGCGGGAGGTCGCGGACCGAGTCCTCATGATGGACGACGGCATCATCGTGGAAGAGGGAGCTTGTGCGCAGATCTTCGACCATCCGGGGCACGAGCGGACGCGCTCGTTCCTGGCGGAGGTGCTGTGACGACCAACGTGCCCGGGCGCGCCCGTTGGGGCGTTGCCTCTCCCCACCCCGC
The DNA here is from genome assembly GCA_021850345.1 of Actinomycetes bacterium. The sequence goes on from JAJZMN010000070.1 coordinate 316, forward strand.
CGCCACCGATGCCGCTGTGACGGTCCTCGAGGCGGGCGGCACCGCGGTGGACGGCGCGATCGCCGCGGCAGGGGTGCTCACCGTCGTCTACCCGCACAACTGCTCGATCGGCGGTGACCTGATCGCCCTGGTGAGGCGACCCGGCGAGCAGCCGAAGGCGGTGTTGGGCGTCGGGCGCTCCGCGGGCGCGATCGACGTCGACGGGCTGCGGCGGACCTTCGGGGAACGCATGCCCGCCTACGGGCCCTTCAGCATCAGCGTGCCGGGCGTCGTCTCGGGCTGGCAGGCGATGCACGAGCTGGGGGGGAGACGACCGCTCGGAGAGCTGCTCGAGCCGGCGGTCGAGTTCGCCGCCGACGGGACTGCGGTCAGCCCTTCGCTCGCCCGGGCGCTCGAGGAGCTGGAGACCTCCGACCCGGGCATGACCGACCTGTTCGGGCCGGCGGGGGAGCGGCTCGGACCAGGAGACGTCTTCGCCCAACCGCGGCTGGCCGGGACGCTCGCGCAGGTCGCGGCCGATCCTGACAGCTACTACCGCGGGGTGCTCGCCAGGAGGCTGGTCGCGGGGCTCGAGGCGGCCGGGAGCCCGATCACCCTCGAGGACTTCGCACGTCACCGTGCGGTCGTCACCGCCTCGCTGGTGACCGACGCGGGTGCCCTCGCGCCGAGGTTGTTCACGCCCGGTCTGCCGTCTCAGGGCCCGTTCTTCGCGGCGCTCGCGGCGCTCGTCGGGACGCTCCTGGCGAAGGGTCACGACCTCACCGGCCGAGACGCGGGATTGCTCGCCCGCGCGTTCGGCGAGATCTCGAGGATCCGCGACGACCTGCTGAGCGATCCGTCGCGTTCGCCGGGCGACGCACGGATCGGTGGCCGCCTCGCAGAAGTCGACCTCTTCGGGCCGGCCCCTCCGCCAGGGCGGATCGACCAGCGCGTCACGAGACGGCCGGCCCGCCCGGGCGGTGACACGGTCGCCGTTGTCACGTTCGACTCGTCCGGGGGCTCGGTGAGCCTGCTGCAGAGCGTGTTCCACAGCTTCGGGTCACGCGTGCTCGATCCCGACACGGGGGTCCTGTTCCACAATCGCCAGAGCATGTTCACCCTCCGCCGGGGTGTGCCGTCTGAGCTCGGTCCCGGCCTCATGCCTCCGCACACGCTTTGTCCCACCATGGTCGACACGGTTGACGGGGAAGCCTCCCGCGTGCTTGCGACGATGGGGGGCCGGGGCCAGCCCCAGATCCTCGCGCAGACCCTTCTGCAACTCGCCACCGGCAAGAGCGCCGCTGACGCGGTCGGCGCGCCGCGCTTCATCGTCGGGGACACCGAGCGAGGAGGATCGCAGCACGTCGCGACGGCCGAGGCCGACGTCGCCGAGGCGGCGGTCGCCTCGCTCGCCCAGGATGGGTTCGACGTCCGGTTGGTGAGCGAGCGCAACGAGGAGATGGGCCACGCGCAGCTGCTCTGCATCGGCGAGGAGGGTGCCGTCGACGGCGGTGCGGACCCGCGGAGCGACGGGGTCTCCCGGACGGGAGCGATCGGTCCTACGTGAGGTCTGCCGCCGATCCCTGGGATGCAGAGAGCTCCCGGCGCAGCTGGGGGACCACCTCGGGATCTTCGAGCCCGGTGAGGTCACCTCGTACGTCGCCTGTCATGACGAGCTCGCGAAGGAGGCGTCGGACGATCTTCCCACTCCGCGTCTTCGGCATCGCGGAGACCACGTAGACACGGCGGGGCCGGGAGATCGGGCCGATCGCTGTGACCAGGCTCTGCACGAGCTCCTCCTCCCCGGGTCGTGCTCCCTCGGCCGAGAGGGTCACGAAGGCGACGGGAACCTGCCCTTTGGTCTCGTCGTCGACGCCGACCACGGCAGCTTCGGCGACACCGGGCACCGCGATGAGGGCACTCTCCATTTCCATGGTGGAGAGCCGGTGCGCAGCGACGTTGATCACTCCGTCGACCCGGCCCACCACCCAGAGATGACCGTCGTCGTCCTCGAGCGCGGCGTCTGCAGTGTCGTAACGATCCGAGCCGAACTCCTTGAAGTACTGCGTGCGGTAGCGACCAGGGTCGTTCCAGATGTCGCGGCACAGCGAGGGGAACGGCTGCGTGAGGACGAGACGGCCGACCGCGCCTTTGGCGACCGGTGATCCGTCCTCGCCGAGGATCGCATAGGCATGGCCCGGCAGTGGAAGGCCGCAGGACCCCGGTTTCGCCGGCGTGGCGCCCACGATGGACGAGGTCCATGCCGAGCCGGTCTCGCTCTGCCCGTAGGTGTTGTTGATCTCGAGCGCGCCTCCGCCGACATGCTCGTGCACCCAGTGCCACGTCTTGGCGTCCAGCGGCTCGCCGACGAGCGAGACCAGTCGGAGCGAGGAGAGGTCGTGACGGGCCGGCCACTCCGCACCCTTGTGAGCGAGCATCCGCAGGAGCGTCGGCGCGGTGAAGATCTTCGTCACGCCCCACTCCTCGACGGTGCGGTAGAAGCGGCCGACGTCGGGGTGGTCGACCGCGCCCTCGTAGGCGAGCATGGTCGCCCCGCACGCGGTCGCCCCCACGAGCTCGAAGATCGGGAAGGTAAGCCACCCGACGTCAGCCGTGCACCAGTAGACGTCCTCGGGGCCGAGGTCGAGCGCGTACCGGACATTGTGGTAGGCGCCAACGAGGAAGCCGATCCCTGCGTGAACGAGCCCTTTGGGCTTGGCGGTGGTTCCGCTCGTGTAGATGATGAACCCGGGCTCGTTCGCCTCCATTGCCACCGGCGCCGCACGACCCTTCGCGGCCGCGAGCAGCTCGTCCCAGTAGACGTCGCGGCCCGCGCGCATCGGGACGTCACGGCTCCCCGTGCGCCGGACCACCACGACGTGCTCGACCGACGGCAGGAGATGCAGCACGGAATCGAGCGTGGCCTTGAGCGGGATGCGCCGGCCGCGCCGGAAGGACTCGTCGGCGGTCACGACCACGCGGGCACCCGTGTCGACGACGCGGTCGGCGAGCGCCTGCGCCGAGAAGCCCGAGAAGACGACGTTGTAGATGGCGCCGATCCGCAGGCACGCGTGCACTGCGGCGAAGGTCTCCAGCAGATTCGGGAGGAAGACGGAGACGACCTCTCCTTGCCGCACCCCGAGATCGCGCAAGGCCTGGGCGAACGTCGCCGTCTGCTCGAGCAGCTCTGCGTAGGTCCAGGACCGCTGCGCGCCGTCTTCTCCGATCCAGTGCACGGCAGGACGTCTGGGATCCCGGCGAGCGTGCCGGTCGATGCAGTTAACGCTCACGTTCCCCTTCGCGCCAGGGAAGAACGAGAACCCCTCTGCGAGATCACCGCTCAGCGGGGGGGATGGCGGCCACCCGCTGAGCCACTCGAGCTCGCCCGCGACCCCTGCCCAGTACGCGCCGAGGTCGTCGAGGGCCTGTGCGTACACGCGGTGGTAGTCCTCGAGACCTCTGATCGGCAGCCGGCCCGAGCTCGGCCGGGGTGGGGGTTGGAGCGTCGCCTCGCGGACCATCGGCGGCGGCTCGGCGGCGGCCGCCGTCCCTTCATGCCCCTCGTCGCGCTGCATGAGCACCCCTCCTTCCGAGACTGGAGCCTTCGGCAGTGTTAGCAGCGCGGCCGCAGCGCGTCCATGCCGGACTTCGGGAGCCGTCGACGGGAAGCGGTGTGGGAACCGTGTGCGCGGGGGCGCCCGGGCCTGCGGCGCCCGGGCGGGCGGCGCCCGACCGCGTGCTTGACCATCGCCTCGACCGCTGCTACACCGCGACCGTGACCCTCCACCGCGCGACGCGTCCTGAGCACGAGGCCGGAAGGCTGGCGGATCTCGGCCCTGCCGACCGTCTCCGGGCAATCGGCACGGTCCGGAAGGGAGACGTGTTCACGCTCGGCCTCGAGCTGTTCGGCCGCACCCCCACGCCCGCGTACCCCGGGAGCCCCACGCCGCTGCACATCATGTACCAGGACTGGTCCCACTACGAAAAGGGCGTCCTGCAAGTCGATGCCGGCAACGTCGCCTGGGTCGACGACGGCGTGCTGCTCAACTGCCACGGCGGCACGCACCTCGATGCTCGCGGGCATGTCATCGTCGACGGGACGATCGCCGGCGGCGTCCCTGCTTCGTCGACCGTGGGTGGGCTCGCCCACGCCGACGTGGCCGCGGTCGCCCGCCTCGGCGTCGTGTGCCGCGGTGTGCTGGTCGACCTCTGCAAGGAGAACGGCGGTGCGCCTCTGCCGCGCGACCACCAGGTCCGGTTGGAGGAGATCGAGACGTGCCTGCAACACGAGGACGTCGAGGTCGGAGCCGGTGACATGCTGCTCCTCCGGACCGGGAGCCTCGAGCGCTTCCGCGAGCTGGGCTCCGCCGCCTTCTTCACCGACTATTCGGAGCCCGGGCTGAGCTACGACGACGCGCTCTTGGAGTGGGTCGATGCGCACGGCGTCCTTGGGCTCGGCTCCGACACCCTCGCCAACGAGCTGCCGGGAGATCCTGCGACCGAGGAGGAGTTCTCGCTCCACCACCATCTCCTACGCGACCGGGGTCTCCAGTTCCACGAGGTGCTCTGGCTGGCCGACCTTGCGGCTGACTGCGCCGGCGACGGCCGGTACGTGGGCCTCTACCTCGCTGCCCCCTTGAAGCTGGTCGGCGC
>JAJZMN010000079.1 GCA_021850345.1 Actinomycetes bacterium
ATTCGTCTCTCCGGGAGAGCACGGCGGGGACCTCCCCGGTGGGTGCCTCGGTCCAGTGGGGCATCTGCGGCTCCTCGGGAGCCGGCCAGTCCTCGGGGCCCCATCCCTCGTCGGTGCCGGTGCCGGCGTCGGTGCCGGCGTCGGTGCCGGTGCCGGTGCCGGCGTCGGTGCCGGCGTCGGGGCCGGGGCCGGTGCCGGCGTCGGGGCCGGCGTCGGGGCCGGGGCCGGTGTCGGTGCCGGCCGTCGGGGCCGTCGGCGACGTCACGGGCGTCGAAGTCGCACCGGTCCGCGGCATGCCACTCTCGGTGGGCTCGGCCATCGCGTCCGCCGCGCGCTCTGCACCGACGATCCGCACCTCTTCGGTGCGGCGCGATTGCGGGTCCTCATGGACTGTGTCGCTTGTCATGACGTCCGTTGTCACCACGTCCCCCGCTCCGGGTCTCATCCCTCATCCTCGTCGCGAGACCCTCGGCGCGGGGCCCTGCGCGCTCAGACTTCGAGCAGCTCCTTCTCTTTGTGCGTCAGGAGCTGATCGACCGCCGCCACCTGCTGGTGGGTGATCTTCTCGATCTCCTTTTCGACCCTGTCCAGCTCGTCCGAGGAGATGGATCCGTCCTTCTCGAGCGCCTCGAGCTCGTGACGCGTCGACCTGCGGAGGTTGCGGATCGCCACGCGCCCCTCCTCCGCCTTGTGCCGGACCACCTTCACCAGCTCCTTTCGCCGTTCTTCGGTGAGAGGCGGAAAGGCGAGACGGATGACGGTGCCGTCATTGGACGGGTTGATGCCGAGGTCCGACCCCTGAATGGCCTTCTCGATTGCGGACAGGGAGCTCTTGTCGTAGGGGGATACCACGAGCAGCATCGCGTCCGGGACCGTGAAGCCCGCGATCTGCCGGAGCGGGGTCGGGGTCCCGTAGTAGTCGACCGTCAGGTGCTCGACGAGCGCCGGGGACGCCCGGCCGGTCCGGACGCCGGCGAACTCGGCCCGTACGTGGTCGACTGCCTTCGACATCTTGTCGCGGGCTTCCTCCAGGACCACCTCGACAAGATCGTCGTCCATCATCGGACAAGCGTACCGATCTGCTCGCCGCTGAGCGCCCTGCGCAGGTTGCCGGGCTCCATAAGGTCGAAGACCAGGATCGGCAGGTGGTTGTCCTTGCAAAACGTGATCGCCGTGAGGTCCATCACCCGGAGGTCCTTCGCGATGATGTCCATGAACGAGATCTCGTCGAAGCGCGTCGCCGAGGGGTCCTGCCGCGGGTCGGCGCTGTAGACGCCGTCCACCCCGCCGTGCGTTCCCTTCAAGAGGAGCTCCGCTTCGATCTCCGCGCTGCGCAGCGCAGCCGACGTGTCGGTCGTGAAGTACGGGTTTCCCATGCCGGCGGCGAAGATGACCACGCGGCCCTTCTCGAGGTGGCGGATCGCCCGCCGGCGGATGTAGGGCTCCGCGACCTCGGCCATGTGCACCGCGGTCAGCACCCGCGTGGGCTGTTCGTTGTGCTCGAGCGCGTCCTGCAACGCGAGCGCGTTGATGACGGTGCCCAGCATGCCCATCGTGTCGGACGTGGCCCGGTCCATGCCCGCGCCCGCGCCGGTGGTCCCGCGCCAGATGTTGCCGCCGCCCACCATGACCGCGAGCTGCAGCGGGAGCTCCTGCAGCACATCGGCGATCTCGCCCGCGATCCGTTCGACGACCGATGCGTCGATCGTCTCGTCGGACGCGGAGGAGGCCAGCGCCTCACCCGACATCTTGAGGACCAAGCGTCGCGGTTCACCCATGACCAGCGCCCCTCCGCTACCTCGCGGTCGAGTCCCTCGCGCTCAGGACCCGATCACCACCTGGGCGAACCGGACGATCTTTGCTTGCCCGAGAAGGTCGGAGATGGTCCGTTTCTCGTCGCGCACGAAGGATTGCTCGAGGAGAACCCGCTCCTTGAACCACCCGTTCATCCGGCCCTCCACCACCTTGGGGAGCGACGCCTCGGGCTTTCCCTCGTTGCGCGAGATCTGTTCGACCGTGGCTCGCTCCGCGGCGACGTCTGCTTCGGGAACCTCTTCTCGACTCAGGTACTCAGGACGCGCGAAGGCGATGTGCACCGCAACGTCGTGCGCCAGCTCCTGGGTGCCGCCCTCGAGGAGGACGATCACCGCGTTCACCCCTCTGCCCGATTGCTGGTGGACGTACCTGTCGAGCACCTGTCCCTCTCCGCTTTGCATGCGGATCACGCGACCGACCGAGATGTTCTCCTGCAGGGAGGTGCGCATCTGGTCGATCTCGTCCTTTCGCTCCTCCACCGCTTCCTCGCCCTTCTCTGCGACGAGGGCGGCAAGGTCATCGACGAGGGAGACGAAGTCCGGCGACTTCGCGACGAAGTCCGTCTCGCAGCGCAGCTCCACGATGGCCGCACTCGACCCCTGGCGGACGGCTGCGACCGCCCCCTGCGACGCCTCGCGCTCGTCGCGCGTCGCTGCCTTGGTGATTCCCTTGAGGCGGAGCCACTGGATGGCGTCCTCCATGACGCCGCCGGACTCTTCCAGGGCGCGCTTCGCGTCCAGCATGCCGACGCCGGCGAGCCGGCGGAGCGTCTGGACGTCCTTGGCAGTGAACTCTGGCACTTCTCAGGCCTCCGTGGTGATGGTGGTGGGCTGGGCCGGCTCGCCCTGCTCCCTCACGCCGTCCGCCGGCGAGCTCTCGCCTGGGGCTGAGGCGGGAGCTTCCGCCGCCGGGGCGGCCACGGGCTCGTGCGCGGGGGCCGGCTCCGGCGGAGGTTCAGGGTGCGACGCGTCGACGTTCGCCCTCGGGCGCGGCCGCGGGGGGGTCGGTGCCGAAGGAGGCGCGCCGTTGGTCTCGGCCCGGCGCGGAGCAGGCCGGTGCGCCGCGATCCAGCGGCCCTCGGCGACGGCGTCGGCGATCACCCGGCACATGAGCGAGCCGGACCGGATCGCGTCGTCGTTGCCGGGGATCACGTAATCGATCACGTCGGGGTCGCAGTTGGTGTCCACCACCGCCACGACGGGCAGCCGGAGCTTGTTCGCCTCGGTCACGGCGATGTGCTCCTTCTTCGTGTCGATCACGAAGATCGCCTCGGGCAGGCGGTCCAAGCCGCTGATGCCCCCGAGGTTGCGACTGAGCTTCTCGAGCTCGCGCACGTGGCGGAGCGCCTCGCGCTTCGGCATGGCGTCGAAATCGCCGGCGACCTGCATCGTGCGCAGGTCCTGCATCCGCTTCACCCGCGCGGACACGGTCGTGAAGTTGGTGAGCATGCCGCCGAGCCAGCGCTGGTTCACATACGGCATCCCGCAGGCCGCCGCGTACTCGGCGATCGGCCCCTGGGCCTGCTTTTTCGTGCCGACGAACAGGATGTTGCCACCGCTCGCGACGAGGTCCCGCACGTAGGCGTAGGAGCTCTCGATCCCCTCCAGCGTCTTTCGGAGGTCGATGAGGTAGATCCCGTTGCGCTCGCCAAGGATGTAGCGGCGCATCTTGGGGTTCCAGCGGCGGGTCTGATGGCCGAAGTGGACTCCGGCACTCAGCAGCTGCCGCATCGTGACGACGGCCATGCAGTTCCTCCAGTCGGTTGCACTTCCCCGTGCGCAGCACCCCGTCTGGGGCGACCGTGGAACGCGCTCGGGTGCGAGAATCGGTTGTTCGTACGCGCCCGCCGGGCGGCGGGCACGGACGAGGATACCCGCTGCGCCGGGCCGGCGCCCGCCGGTCAGGCTCGAGGATGGGACCTCGAGTAGACCTCGACGAGCCGCTCACGGCTCACATGGGTGTAGATCTGCGTCGTCGTGAGGCTGGCGTGGCCGAGCAGCTCCTGGACGACGCGCAGGTCGGCTCCTCCGTCGAGGAGGTGCGTCGCCATCGAGTGACGCAGCGCATGCGGGTGGGTGGGCACCGGAGACCGCCGGTCGACGATGCGGCGGACGTCGCGCGGCCCGAGCCGGAGCGCCCGGCGGTTCAAGAAGACGGCACCGGGCGGGCTGTCGGGTCCTGCGACGACCGGACGGCCCTCGTCGAGCCATCGCCGGAGCGCCTCGGCACAGCGCGCGTGCACGGGTACCCGCCGTTCCTTGGCACCCTTTCCCATCACCGTCACCGTGCGAGAGCCCAGGTCCACGCCGGCGCGGTCGAGCCCGCAGAGCTCCGACACGCGGAGGCCGGCAGCGTAGAGCAGCTCGAGCACGGCGTCGTCGCGCAGGGCGTAGGCCACCGACCGTGCCACCCGAGCCTCGGCACGCTGGCCCCCCGCCCCCTTTCCGCGGCTCCCGGCGTGCGCGCCGCTCCGACCCTCGAGCATGACGTCCAGCTCACGAGAGGAGAGGACCGCCGGAAGGCGTCCACCCGCACCGGGGGACCCCAGGCGCCGGGACGGGTCCTCGGCGACGAGGGACCGCCGGCGACACCAGCCGAAGTAGGCCCGAAGCGCTGCCGCCTTGCGGGCGATGCTCGCGCGGGCGTACCCGCGGGTGGAGAGGTAGGCGAGGTAGCGGCGGAGCAGCACACGGTCGACTGCGGCCGGACCGGTCCCTCCGGCGCGGGCGGCCCACTCGCAGAACGCCTCGACGTCGCCCAAATAGGCGCGCCTCGTGGCGTCGGAGCGCCCGAGCAGCGACGTCGCGTACTCCTCGAGGTGCCACCCTTGCGCCCGGGGCGTGCCAGTCCCCTCCTCCACGTTCCCCACGGTACCGCCGGGTTTGTGGCGGACGGTTCCACCCGGGCGTTGCGGCGCCGTAACCTTGGGTTCATGGGCAGCCGCATCCTGGTCGTAGAAGACGACGAGCGCATTCGCTCCTCCATGCGGCTCGCCCTCGAAGGAGAGGGCTACGAGATCGACGAGGCGGCGAACGGCGAGGAGGCACTCGAGCTGTTCTCGGACCACCCTGCCGACATTGCCCTCATCGACCTCATGCTGCCCGGGATGGACGGCTTCGAGTGCTGCCG
>JAJZMN010000014.1 GCA_021850345.1 Actinomycetes bacterium
CGAAGGCGACACCGGTCCCTACCTCCAGTACGCACACGCGCGGATCAGGTCGATCTTCCGGCGCGCGGCGTCGGCGCCCGCCGAGGCCGCCGGCACGGGCAACGGCTCGCCCGGCACCCGGGCCGGCGCGATCGCGTTGCAAGAGCCCGAAGAGCGCGCCCTCGGCTTGTCGCTCCTCGGGTACGGGGCCGCCCTTCGTGCCGCCGTCGCCGAGTCCTCGCCCTCCAAGCTCTGCGCGTACCTCTACGGCCTCGCCACGGCCTTCACCACCTTCTACGAACGCTGCCCGGTGCTCCGGGCGCCGGACTCCGCCACGAGGGAGAGCCGGCTCGCGCTCGCGGAGACGACCGCCCGTGTGCTCGAGCAGGGGCTCGGGCTGCTCGGCATCGAGGTGCCCGAGCGCATGTAGCCCCGAGCGCATGTAGCCCCGAGCGCATGTGACAACGGGCGCATGTGACAACGGGCGCATGTGACAACGGGCGCATGTGGCAACGGGCGCATGTAACCCCGGGCGCATGTAACGACGGGCGCATGTAACGACGGGCGCATGTAACGACGGGCGCATGTGGCAACGGGCATCCGCCCCGCGCGGCCTCCCGTTTCGCCACTCGACGGCTCTGCCCCGCGACCGCGCCGACACACCGGATGACTAAGGTCGGGGCTGGCGCCGTCGACGCGAGGGCGGTGCCGACCGTGCCTCCGAGGAGAGAGCTACGAGCTTCGCGGCGGTGAGAGGGACTCCGGCGCAGGGCGCCCGCCTTTCTCCCCGATGCTGCTCGTCGATGGAGCGCGGTGGACGGTGACCGCGCGGAGCGACGGGAGCAGTCTTGCAGGCACTCCGGGACCGGAGCACACAGCACGGGCGGCGGTGGCTGTCCCCTTGGGCGTTGGCTGTTGCCGTCGCGGTCCTGGCAGCGGCCGGGGTCGCATTTGCCGCGACCCGGGCCACGCAGACCCCGCTCGCCTGCTCGGGAGCCTCGTGCAGCACCGGCGGCGGGTCGGGCGGCGGAAAGACCGGAGCCGGAGGAGGCAAGTCCGAAAAGAGCCACGGGCCCCGCTTCAAGGTCACGTCGACGACACCGGTGCAGGGCGCGTCGGGCATCGCGCCCGACGCGCGGCTCCTGGTCACCTTCGACTCGGCCGTCGCGAAGGACGGGCCGACGCCGACGCTGTCGCCCGCGGCGCCGGGGTCCTGGCGCGTGAAGTCCAAGGACACGCTGGTCTTCACCCCGTCTGCGCCGTTCGTGCCCTTCCAGAAGTACACGCTCTCGATCCCCGGCGGCTCGAGCGGCCTGACGAGCGCTGCGGGCAGCCGGCTCGCGACCACCCAGACGGTGACATTCACGGTTGCGAACGGCAGCACGCTCCGTCTCCAGCAGCTCCTCGCCCAGCTCGGCTACCTGCCCGTCGCGTACAACCCGCCGCCGACCCCCGCGCGCAAGCTGGCCACACCTCAACCGGGCACATTCGTCTGGCGCTGGCAGGGGCTTCCGCCGCAGCTCACCAACCAGTGGGTGCCCGGCACAATGGGGGCGATCACCAAGGGTGCCGTGATGATGTTCGAGACAGAGAACGGCCTGTCGGTCGACGGCATCCCGGGCCCGAAGGTCTGGACAGCCCTGCTCCACGACGTGGTGAGCCAGAAGGGCAACACCGAGCCCGTCACCTACGTCCTCGTCACAAAGGTCCTGCCCGAGCACCTCACAGCGTGGGTCGACGGCGCGCTCAAGTTCCAGCACATCCTGGTCAACACCGGCGTGGCCGGAGCGAACACGCAAGACGGGACGTTCCAGGTCTTCGAGCACGTCCCGTTCTCCGACATGAAGGGAACGGACGTGACAGGGACGCACTACACAGACCCCCACGTTCCGTGGGCGAGCTACTTCAACGGCGGCGACGCGCTCCACGGGTTCCCTCGCGCCACCTACGGCTGGCCGCAGAGCAACGGTTGCGTCGAGATGCAGATCAGCACAGCGGGCGCGCTCTGGCCCTACACGCCGATCGGGACCATCGTCACGGTCCAGGGACCGTCGTCGGGAGGGACAGCCCCCCCGCCACCACCGACCACGACGACCACGACGACCGCCCCGCCGACGACCACGACGACCACGACGACCGCCCCGCCACCGACCACCACCCAGCCGACCTCACCGCCGGCCGCGGGGTGAGACGAGCGGCCGGCCCGCGCGCCGCTGGCCCGGGCACCCCGGACGGCGACCTGGACGTGGTCGTGCGCATCGGCTCCCCGCCGCGTGCGCTCGCCGCCGGCGGCGTGACCCTGCAGGCGTTCAACGGGGACGAGGGTCCGGTGCTCGCCCAGCTGGTCGTCGAGAACCTCGAGCACCTGCGTCCTTGGATGCCCTGGGCACAGGTGGCGCCGACGGTGCAGTCGAACGTCGAATTCGTGCGCCGCACCATCGACGAGTGGGAGAGGGGCGCCGGCTTCGGCTATTGGCTGCGCGAGGAGGCGAGCGGGGAGATGGTGGGCTGTGCCGGCCTGCACCGCCGCATCGGTCCGGGGGGCCTCGAGGTCGGCTACTGGGTCAGCGCGGGACGGACTCGCCGGGGGTACGCGACGGCGTCGGCGCGGGCGCTCACGACGGCGGCCTTCGGGTTGGAGGGGGTGGAGCGGGTCGAGATCCACTGCGACGCGGCCAACGTGGCGAGCGCCGGGGTGGCGAAGCGCCTGGGCTTCCGCCTCGACCGCATCGAAGACGTCCCCGCACAGGCGCCCTCGGAGACCGGTCGCGAACAGATATGGGTCGCGGACGGCGCGTCCTGGGACGCCGAGGCCGCAGCGGTCAGAGCATCTTCTTGAGGATCCACTCCTTCAGCTTCGTGTAGGGCGGGTACTGCACCGGGGGGTCGATCCTGGTCGGCTTCGACAGGACGGCACGCCGGTGGCTGAAGGTCTCGAAGCCCTGCCGGCCGTGGTAGGCGCCCATCCCGCTGGCGCCGACGCCGCCGAAGGGGAGATCGGGGATCGCAACCTGCTGGACGGTGAGGTTCACCCCCACGCTGCCCGACGAGGTGCTGGCGAGGACACGGTCGACCGTGTCCTTGGACGAGGAGAAGACGTAGAGCGCGAGCGGCTTGGGGCGTGAGGCCACGTACTTCACGGCCTCGTCCATGTCCGCGACCCGAAGGACGGGAAGCACCGGCCCGAAGAGCTCGTCGTCCATCAAGGGGTCGTCCGGGGGGACGCCGGTGACGACCGTGGGTGCGAGGTATCGCTCCGCCTTGTCCTGTTCCCCGCCGATCACGACGGCGCCGGACGTCGCGGCGAGGAGCCCGGCAAGGCGTTCGAAGTGACGGTCGTTCACGATCCGGGCGTAGTCGTTGCTCGTCCTCGGGTCGGGGCCGTAGAAGGTGCCGAGCGTGCGCCGCAACGCGTCGACGAGCCTGGACTCCACCCGCTCGTGGACGAGCACGTAGTCCGGCGCGACGCAGGTCTGGCCGGCGTTGAGGAATTTCCCCCACGCGATCCGCCGCGCAGCGACGTCGAGGTCGGCATCCGCGTCCACGAGGACGGGGCTCTTTCCCCCGAGCTCGAGCGTCACCGGCGTGAGGTGCTTGGCCGCGGCCTCCATCACGATGCGGCCGACCCTGCCGTTCCCCGTGTAGAAGATCGTGTCGAAGCGCTGCTCGAGGAGGGACTGCGTCTCTTCGGGCCCTCCCTCGACGATCGCGACGCCACGGGCGTCGAGGTGACGTCGGACCAGCCGGGCGATCGCCGCGGAGGTGGCCGGAGAGATCTCCGAGGGCTTGCCCACGACGCAATTGCCCGCCGCGATCGCGGCCGCCATCGGCACGAGCAGGAGCTGGACCGGGTAATTCCAGGGCGCGATGACGAGCGCCACCCCGAGCGGCTCGCGCAAGATCGTCGCGTGCCCCGGCTGCTGGGCGAGCGGCATCCCCACCCGCTCCGGGCGTGACCAGGCCTCGAGGTGCCGCAGCATGACGTCGATCTCCGCGGCGACGAAGGAGAGATCGGTGAGCCGGGCCTCGACGGCGGGCTTGCCGAGGTCCGCCCTCATCGCCGCGAGGAGCTCCTCCTCCCCGTCCTCGAGCATCCGCTTGAAGGCGAGCAGCTGCTCCCGCCGCCAGTCGAGGGGTCTCGTCAGCCCCCCTTCGAACGTCCCGCGAAGCGCGGCGACCGTCGAGGACGCGTCGTGCACCATGGTCTCCATGGGCCCACCCTACGGCGAGCGCGGCGCGCCGCGTCCGACGAAGTGCTCCATCGACACGTTCACGCCGAAGAGGTCCATGACCCGGTCGAAGACGTTCGGCGGCAGCACCCTCAGCACCGGGATGAGCCGCACGATCGGCGGCAGCACGAGGACGCGGCGGTCCCGGGCGATCGCGTCGGCGACCCGCCGCGCCACGTCCTCCTGCTTCAGGATCGGCAGGAGGAACGGCACCCTGGTGCGAACCCCCTCGAACATGCCGGTATCGATGTAGTAGGGACACACGACGGTGGTCTGCACGCGCGGAGCGATCCGGTGCAGCTCGACGCGGAGCGACTCGTCGAACCCGACTGCCGCGTGCTTGGACGCCGAGTAGTCCGTCTGGCGGGCGACACCCACGAGCCCCGCTGCGGACGCCACCGTCACGACGTGGCCGCGGTTGGCCTCCACCATCGCGGGCAGGAAGGCCCTGGTCACCCAGAAGAGCGCGAGCACGTTGACATCGAAGGTGCGCCGGATGGCGTCTTCGGAGAGGTCGAGGAGCCGGGCACCGCTCACGACGCCGGCGTTGTTGACGAGGATCATCGGGTCGCCCACCTCGCGGCGCACCCGCTCGGCGGTGGTCCCGACGGCATCCGCGTCGCGCACGTCGCAGGCGTACCCGCGGGCCTGGCCGTTCGACAGACGCTCGAGCTCGCCGACGGTCGCGGCGAGCCGTTCCTCGTCGACGTCCCAGGCGACGGGGATCGC
>JAJZMN010000271.1 GCA_021850345.1 Actinomycetes bacterium
TGGAGCTCATCGGGCGGGAGAAGGTGACCATCTTCGGAGGGGTGCCGACGGTCGTCATGCGGGTCCTCGACTCCCCCGACCTCTCCCGCCGGGACGTGTCCTCCGTCCGGTCCGTGTCCTACGGCGGCGCCCCGGCGCCGGCTGAACTCGTTCGCCGCATCCGAGAAGCGTTCCGCACCGGACAACCCGGCAACGGCTACGGCCTGACGGAGACGTCCGCGGCGATCGCCCTCAATACGGGAGAGGACTACGTCCGCAAGCCCGACAGCGTGGGACGCGCGCTGCCCGTGATCGACGCGGCGGTGGTGCCCGAGGGCTTCTCGGGCTCCGTTCCCCCCGACGTCCCCCCGGGCACCTCGGGCGAGCTGTGGGTGAAAGGGCCGAACGTCGTCCGGGGGTACTGGAATCGCCCCGAGGACACGGCCCGCGCCATCACGACAGGTTGGCTCCACACCGGCGACGTCGCGCGCATCGACGAAGAAGCGTTCATCTTCATCGTCGACAGAGCGAAGGACGTCGTCATCCGCGGGGGCGAGAACGTTTATTCCGTCGAGGTCGAGGACGCCCTGTTCTCCCACCCGGCCGTCGCAGATTGCGCGGTCATCGGCGTCCCCCACCCCGTGCTCGGAGAGGAGGTCGGTGCGGTGGTCGTGCTGCGCGCCGGGCACAAGGTCAGCGCCGACGAGCTTGCCGAGCATGTCCGAGACCGACTGGCGGCGTTCAACGTCCCCACCCGGATCTGGTTCCGCTCCGGCCAGCTGCCGCGCAATCCTGCAGGGAAGCTCCTCAAGCGCGCGCTGCGCGACGAGGTCCTCGGCACCGGAGCCGGAGCGACGGCGTGGGGCGGCGATCCGACGGAGTGGGAGCGCTGAGGGCAAGGAGCAGGCGACGGCCGACCAGCCCGTCGTTGCGCGACTCGACGCCGGCGGCTGGCCGGCGCCGAGTGCTCGAGGTGGGGGTGCTCGCCTACTTGTTGGGCTGTGGCGTTACCCGGAGATAGGGCCGCAGCGTCTTGAAGCCCTTCGGGAACTTGGACTTGGCCTCGTCGTCACTGACCGACGTGGCGATGATCACATCGTCGCCATCCGTCCAGTTGACCGGGGTCGACACCTGGTAGGCGGCGGTCAACTGGAGCGAATCGAGCACCCGAATGATCTCGTCCATGTTGCGACCCGTCGACGCCGGATAGGTGAGCGTCAGCTTCACCTTCTTGTCCGGGCCGATGATGAACACCGACCGGACCGTGAGCGTGTCGTTCGCGTTGGGGTGGATCATGTCGTAGAGATCCGCGACGCGATGGTCCTCGTCGCCGATGATCGGGAAGTTCAGTGCCTTGCCCTGGGTGTCCTCGATGTCGGAGGCCCAGCTCTTGTGGGACTCCACGGAGTCGACCGAGAGGCCGATCAGCTTGGTGTTGCGCTTGTCGAACTCCGGCTTGGCCTTTGCGAAGGCTCCAAGCTCGGTGGTGCACACCGGCGTGAAGTCCTTTGGATGGGAGAAGAGGATCCCCCAGCTGTCGCCGAGCCACTCATGAAAGTGGATGGTGCCTTCCGTCGTCTCCGCGGTGAAGTCCGGAGCGGTGTCACCGAGTCGAATCGCCATATGGCCCCCTTTTGGTTCTGGATCTTCTCTTGGACGCCTCTGTCCCAAGTGTCGTTACGTGACGCGCGGAGGTTACCAGCGATTCTCGACCACGCCGGTCGAGATTCACCGCACGCCACGGCGAGCGCGCGCCGGCGTGCGATGATCCCGGCATGAAGGCGGAGACCGTGGCCGTGTCCAAGCGGGGCCCGGTCACGGTGGTCACGATCAACCGCCCGGCGCTGCGCAACGCGGTCGACGCGGCCACCGCAACAGCCCTACGCGATGCCTTCTCGGACTTCGACGCCGACGCGTCGGCTCGCGCCGCGGTGCTGACCGGTGCAGGAGCGACATTCTGTGCGGGTGCGGACCTGAAGGCCCTCGGCGCCGGCGAGCACCGACCCGTGCTCGACGACGGACCCGGGCCGATGGGGCCCACCCGGATGACGCTCGGAAAGCCCGTGGTGGCAGCCGTGGAGGGCCATGCGGTGGCCGGCGGACTCGAGCTTGCGCTGTGGTGCGACCTTCGAGTGGCCGGCAGAGACGCGGTCTTCGGTGTCTTCTCCCGGAGGTTTGGCGTCCCGCTGGTCGACCTCGGCACCGTCCGGCTCCCAAGGCTGATCGGGCACTCCCGTGCCATGGACCTCATTCTCACCGGCCGTGCGGTGTACGCGGAGGAGGCGCTTGCGATCGGTCTCGTCAACCGGCTCGTGACACCCGGCGAGTCGCTCGAGGCGGCCCTGGCGCTCGCAGCCGAGCTCGCGGCCGTCCCGCAGGCTTGCCTGCGCAGCGACCGGCTGTCGGCGCTCGAACAGTGGGGGCTGGCCGAGGTGGACGCGGCCGCCAACGAGGCCAAACGGGGACGAGCAGTGATCGAGACCGGGGAGACCCTCGAAGGAGCCCGTCGCTTCGCTGCCGGCAGTGGACGCGGCGGCGGGAGCGTCACGTCGCTTCCCGGGGACGCCGCCGGATGACCGCTGGGGCACGACCGACCGTCGCTGCGTTCGACTTCGACGGGACCCTCACTTACGGCGGGAGCGTGGTGCGCTTCCTCGTGAGGGTGCGGGGCGTCCTGCCTGTCGCTCGGGCCGTGACCCAGGACCTCCCCAGGCTCGTCCGCGCGGCAGTCGTCGGAGGGACCGCCTCCGACGACGCCAAAGAGGCGTTGTTCGGACGGCTCCTCGCGGGGTTCCCTGCCGGCGAGCTCGACCGCATCGGCTCGGAGTTCGCCGAGGAGCACCTGCGGCGGCGGTTGCGCCCGGACACCCTCGATCGACTCGAGTGGCACCGCAAGCAGGGCCACCACGTGGTCGTGGTCTCGGCGTCGCCGGAGTGCTACGTGCGGCCGGCGGCGGTGCTGCTCGGTGCGGACGCCGCCCTCGGGACGCGCCTCGCCGTCGGCGGCGACCTCCTCACTGGTCGTTACGAGGGGAAGAACTGCAGGGGTGCCGAGAAGTACGCGCGCCTGATGGGGTGGATCCGGTCCCAGGGGCTCGGCGCGTCCCATCCGGTGCTGTGGGCCTACGGCAACAGCCGCGGCGACCGCAGGCTCCTCGAGGCCGCCGACCACGGCGTGGATGCCGGCAGGCTGGGCCACTTCGGCCGGCTCCGCCGTTTCCCACGGCTGGCCAAGGTGGCGGAAGTCGCCGCCGAGGGGCTCGACGGGGAGGACGGGCAGAGGACGCAGGCCCGGGAAGGGCGGCAGAGGAGGTAGAACGAGTCCCATGCGACTCGGACTCCATCTTTCGGACTTCACCTGGCCGGGCGGACCTGCCTCGCTCCGCGACGACCTCGGCTCGGTCGCCGCCGCGGCCGATCAGGCCGGCATCGATCGGATCAGCGTCATGGACCACGTCTGGCAGATCGGGCACATCGGTCCCCCGGAGCACGAGATGCTCGAGGCCTACACCGCGCTCGGCTACCTCGCGGCTCGGACGGAGCGCGCTTCGTTGATGACGCTCGTCACCGGGGTGACCTATCGCAGCCCCGGGCTGCTCGCAAAGATCGTGACCACCCTCGACGTCCTTTCCGGTGGCCGCGCGTGGCTCGGGATCGGCGCCGCATGGAACGAGGAGGAGTCGAACGGCCTCGGCCTGTTCTTCCCCCCGCTCGCCGAGCGCTACGAGCGTCTGGAGGAGACCATCGGGATCTGCCTGCAGATGTGGTCGGGCGAGGACCGGCCGTTCGAGGGGCGGCACTATCGGCTCGGACGCACCCTCAACTCGCCGCAGGCACTTTCGCGACCGCACCCTCCGATCCTCATCGGCGGGTCGGGTGAGAAGAAGACGCTGCGTCTCGTCGCTCGCTACGCCCAGGCGTGCAACCTTTGGAACGACGATCGCCTCGAGCACCGGCTCGACGTGCTGCGCGAGCACTGCGAGCGAGAAGGACGGGCTTACGAGGAGATCGAGAAGACCGTGTCGTACCGGTTCGACCTCGGAACCGGCGGCGAGCGGGTGAACGAGATCCTCGACGACCTCGGCCGGCTCGCCGGCCTCGGGATCGAGGTGGCCCATGGCAGCTTCGCTCGGGTGTGGGAGCCGCACACGATGGAAGTCGTGGCGGAACAGCTCGTCCCGGCGGCAGCGAAGCTCTGAGCGTGCCGACTCGTCGGCGCCTGGGCGCCCGCTCCGTCGCGACGCCGGCCAGCGCCGATCGGATGTGTCAGCCGGAGAGATCCTTTTCCATCTGGTCGACGGTTGTCTGGGTGATGGCGAGGGTCCCGCCGAGGACCGTGAGGTGCGACACTCGCGTGCCTCCGATTCCTGTCGTACCCGCAACCTGCAGATAGGTCGTGAGCGCCGCGCCGACGGATGTGGGCGTCTCGGTGAGCACGAGAGGCGCGGGTGCGCCCGACCCCGGACCGTCGGCGGCGACGACGGCGCCCGCGAGCCCGTCGCTGTAGCCGTTCCCCCGGGCGACGGTGAGGGTGCCGGTGCCCTGCCAGCCTGCACCTGTCGGGCTGGGCGTCTCCTCCAGCCGGGCGAGCTCCACAGCGGTGCCCGTGGCGTCTGCGCCCGCCACGCGCAGCACCGAGACGCCGAGCTGCTGGATCGACGTGACGACGCCGTTCGTTATCGCGAGCGGGCCTCCCATCACGATGACCTGGTCGACCCCGAGAGAGCGGAGCGCCGAGGAGGCCTGGGACGAAAGGGTGGTCGGTGTCGTGAGGAGGACGGGCAGCTTCGCGGCATAGGCCAAGGTGCTCGCCGTCTCGGCGTCCTGGAACCCTGCGCCCGTCGCCACCACCGCCGTCGTCAACGCACCCCCCCGGACGGGACCTGCCGAGGCGTTCCCTGCGGTCGTGTTGTAGCGCCCGTTGCCACCTGTCGTGTTGGC
>JAJZMN010000057.1:0-3577 GCA_021850345.1 Actinomycetes bacterium
GAGCACCCTGGCGATGCACGTCGTCGCGGAGGCACAGCGCAACGGGGGGATCTGCGCGTACATCGATGCCGAGCACGCGATGGACCCCACGTACGCCCGAGCCATCGGGGTGAACGTCGACGATCTCCTCATCTCGCAGCCCGACACCGGGGAGCAGGCGCTCGAGATCGCCGACATGCTCATCCGGTCCGGTGCGATCGACGTCATCGTCATCGACTCGGTCGCTGCGCTCACCCCGAGGGCGGAGATCGAAGGAGAGATGGGCGACACCCACGTCGGGCTCCAGGCTCGGCTCATGTCCCAGGCTCTTCGCAAGCTGGCAGGGACGCTCAACAAGTCCAACACGATCGCGGTCTTCATCAACCAGCTCCGTGAGAAGATCGGCGTGCTCTACGGCTCGCCGGAGACGACCCCGGGCGGCCGTGCGCTGAAGTTCTACGCGTCGGTCCGGCTGGACATCCGCCGTATCGAGTCGATCAAGGACGGAGCCGACGTGATCGGCAACCGGACCCGGGTGAAGGTCGTGAAGAACAAGGTGAGCGCGCCCTTCCGGCAGGCAGAGTTCGACATCATGTTCGGGACCGGGATCAGCCGGGAGGGGTCGCTCCTCGACGTCGCGGTGGACCTCGGGCTGGTCAAGAAGTCCGGCGCGTGGTTCACCTACGAAGGAGAGCAGCTCGGCCAGGGCCGGGAGAACGTGAAGACCTTCCTGCGGGAGAACCCGCAGCTCATGGCCGAGATCGACGACCGGGTCCGCCAGCAGCTGGCACCGAAGGACAAGTCGGACAGTGGGGCTCCCGAGCTCGATCCCGACGACCTCCCGATCACGCTGGAGTGACCTAGGGCGTCGCCGTGACGTTCACCGTCGTCGGCACCAGCTCGACCCACGTGTTGCCAGGCTGCATCTTGATCGGCTCACCCGATGTGGTCGTGAAGCTCGTCGGCTGTGCGAGCGTGGCACGCGACCACCGACCGGGGATCTCCACGCCGTTGCGGAAGACGATCGCCTTGCCGCTCGCGTTTGTGGCCAAGTTCGCCTGGACCTCGAGCCCACCTTCGGAGTTCTCGAGCCAGGGACCGTAGTAGACGCTGACGAACTGGACGATGACGTTCGACGCGCTGTTCTGCACCCCGTTGGCGAGCACGTCGGCGGATGTGGCGTAGAAGCGGAGGAACTTGTGCGTCTTCGCGTCGTACCTCCACACGACCGGCGAGTAGCTCGAGAACGGGATCGACATGGACGACACGGGCGTCCCCGCCGGAGCGGTTGCAGAGTACGAGAAGACCGGCTGCGGCGGCTCGGTGGCTGTGGTCCGCATCTGCCACACCTGTGTGGTCGACGTGTAGGTGTCGTAGGGGGCGACCCTTCCGGGGGGGTGCTGGACGATCGATGTCGTGTAGTTCCCGAGTTCGAAGTCGTCGATCGGGGATGAGACGATGTTGTCGATCACCGGTTGGATGCCGCCGACGTGCACGAGCAAGGGGTGCCCGAATTCCCCGAGGATCCCGATGTCGATGTTGCGTGCGGAACGGACCGGGCCCACCATCGAGGTGCCGCGGCACTGGAAGACCGCGACGTAGCGCGTGATCCCCCCTTCCACCGGCTCCTCGAAGACGATGTCGGCAGCTGTGAGCCCCGTCTGCGGCCGAGCTGTCGGGTAGTTGTCCACCTTGACCGCGAGGGCGGAGCGGGCGGGGACGACGCCGTGGGGCGCGGGCGTGCCGGTGAGGGGGCACTCAGGCCCGCTCACCTTCGTGGTCGACGGGCGCGGCGTGCTGGTGGTCGGAGGGTCCGCCCGCTTCTTCGCGTCCTTCGTGGCGCTGG
Organism: Actinomycetes bacterium; assembly: GCA_021850345.1. The sequence continues at coordinate 1,826 of JAJZMN010000057.1, forward strand.
GGCCACCCGATGCGCAGGCGGCGAGCAGGCAGCCGGCGCCCACCAGCGCGAGCGTCCCGCGAAGGGCGGTGAGCGTCCGCCGCGACCGTGCGGGGGTCACTTCGCGCGCGTGAAAACGGGCGCGCCGCGTTCCCCGTCGTCCCCCTCTGCCCATGTCCCGAGAAGTCTTCCAGAGCACCGGGGGAAATTGGAAGCATGGCATGCACGGCCATTGTGGGCAGATGGCCCGGCGAATGGGGGGATGGCGCGGGCGGCGTGTAGCGTTCGCAGAGAATGGCCTGGTCACAAGGTGTCCGCGGCGTGCTGCGACGTGCGGCGGCCCAAGGCATCCGGCGCACGTGGGAGTGGGCGGCGTTCGCCGCTGCCGTCGGCCCCGGCGACCCGCTGGCTCGGCGGTTCGCCGCGTTCGGCGAGGGCAGCCTGCTCGCCTTTCCACCGGGCACCGTCTTCAACGAGCACTACATCGAGGTCGGTGCGGGCACGATGGTCGGTCCGTACGTGTCGCTCACCGCCGGAATGGCGCCCGGCCAGGAGTCCCTCAGCTCACCGGTCGTCCGCATCGGCGAGCGATGCGTGATCGGGCGGGGAAGCCACATCGTCGGCCACTGGTCGATCGACATCGGAGATGACGTCCAGACCGGTCCCTACGTGTACGTCACCGATCAGAACCATGCCTACGAGGATCCCGACCAACCCATCGGCCTGCAGTGGCCCGTGGAAGCCGGAGTGTCCATCGGCGCCGGCAGTTGGCTCGGTGCGCACGCCGTGGTGCTCCCCGGCGCGCAGATCGGCCGTCATGTGGTGGTGGCGGCAGGCGCAGTCGTACGCGGCCAGGTGCCCGACCACTGCGTGGTCGCAGGGGTGCCTGCGCGGGTGGTGCGCCGCTGGCGCCCCGAGACCGGCTGGGCGGACGTGGACGAGGCGAGCGCGCCACGGTGAGCAACCGGTGATCGCCGTCGCGGTCGTCGGGCCGGGGGAGTGCTCGGCCGAGGAGGAACGTATCGCCGAAGACCTCGGGCGGCGTCTCGCCGAGGCGGGCGCGCTGGTGGTGACCGGGGGTCTCGGCGGCGTCATGGCGGCCGCGTGCCGGGGTGCGCGGTCCGCCGGCGGGACCACCGTCGGGCTGCTCCCGGGAGAGAGCCGAGCGGAGGCCAATCGCTGGGTCAGCGTGGCGGTGCCGACCGGCCTGGGGGAGGGTCGCAACCTCCTCGTCGCCAGGGCCGCCGACGTCCTCGTCGCCGTCGGCGGGGAGTACGGCACGTTGTCGGAGATCGCCCTCGCGCTCAAGTTGGGCCGACCGGTCGTCGGCCTCGGGACCTGGGAGCTGCGGCGTCACGGGCACGCGGAGCTCGATCCTGGCGTACATTCCGCCGCCGACCCCGCGAAGGCCGTCGCGCTGGTCTCGGAACTGGCCCGGGACACCGGGAGGCACGAAAGCCGAGGGAGGCGCGAAAGCCGAGGCAGCGTTTGACCAGGGAAGACGGCGCGCGCGCCCGGCGCGACCGTGACTGCGCCGTGCTATGCTTGGTGCATCTCGGGTGTGCCTCATGGGTGAAAAGGGGGAGGTGGCATGGAGACCATGGCACGCGGTGGAACCGCCATTGCGACGCTGCGGGCTCGTGCCGTTCTCCATTCCCGCGCACATGTGTGCGACGCTGGCAATGAGGTAATCACTCTGAAGTCGCGGACCGTGTGGTTCCCTGTGCTCCATGGGCGGGGGTTTCTGTAACGGTCTGTGAGGTGTCGGCCCCC
>JAJZMN010000057.1:3587-4828 GCA_021850345.1 Actinomycetes bacterium
CCGGCGTCCCTGCGCTTGCCTCCTGGCGCCTGCTCGCGGCGCCAGCGTCCCGCGCCATCGTCCCCGGTCAACGTCCGCAGCGCGCGCAGCTGAGCCGGGGGGCACCGTCCCGGACGAACCTCCCGAGCACGATGGGCCGGACCTCGCGCGCACCCGCTTCGAAGAGCGCGGCGGCGGCAGATTGGAGGTGGGCACCGCTCGTATAGACGTCGTCGACGAGCAGCACGCGGGAACCTTCCACATCGACCTTCGCGCGATAGCCCAGGTCGGACGGGTGGCGGTGATCGACCTGTGCCGTGCCGGGGGCGAGAGCCTCGAGCAGGTCCGGTAGCGATGTCGTGGCCGCGATCACGGCGGAGAGCGGGTGAGGCGACGGCCGCCCTCCACGCGCCGAGGGCACGACCACCGTCATGTCGAGCCCGTCCGGCGCGATGCAGTCTCGATGACGGGCGAAGAACCTCTCGATCAGCGAGGCGAGGCGTGCTTGTTGGCGGGCCGCAATGGTGGGCTCCCCCGACTTGTACTGCCGGAGCGCGCGGTAGAGGGGGGTCCGGGCGGTCACCAGGGCGACCGGGGTGACCGGAACCGGCGGCCGCCCGAGGGCGAGCGCGACGTCTCGGCATGACCGACACATCGAATAGCCCGCCGAGCTTCCCGCTCCGCAGATCCGGCACCCGGCGGTCCGCCGAGCTGCGGACCGCCACGCCGTCCCCCGCTGCGGAGCCGCCCGACACGACGTGGCCGGCAACCCGATCGCGACCGATTGCACGGGTGGCAAGGTAGCGAGCGGGTGCGCGCGGGTTGCCGCCTTGGCCTTGCCGGCGCCGGCCGCCCGGTCGCGGCGTCAGCCCAGGCGATCCCGGACGCGGTCCACAAACGAGACGAACGGCCCTGCGACGAGGTTGGCGGGCGGCCGGTGGGGAGCCGCCGGATGAGGTTGCGTCGGTGCTCGTCCCTTCGCGGCGTCGAAACGGACACCGAGCGTGGGCCGGTCGAGCACCTCGCCGCGGGCAGCGATCACCGAGAGCAGCTGTTCCTCCTCTGCCGCCGCGTGCGCGAGCACCTCGGACTCGAGTCGCTCGAGGTACGCCGCGAATTCGTGACTGCCCGGATCGAGCTGCTCCATGCGGACGAGAAGCTACTCAGCGTCCCGCTGTTCGGCCAGCCGTGCGGCGATGGCCGTCCCCCGGCCCGGGTCGACGCTCGTCGCCCCGGGGGACACCACCTGCTCGCCGGCTACC
>JAJZMN010000026.1 GCA_021850345.1 Actinomycetes bacterium
CACGGCGCGTCCTCGTGAAAAGGAGCTTTCAGGGCGTGAGCACCTGCGTGCAGGTGGTCGAGGTGCTCTCGGCCGTCAGCGGGGCGCGCACGGCCGCTGAGTCCCTCGACCAAGACGCCTGAGCCGTGGCCGCCCGCCCTCCACGTGTCCCGACGAAGGATCATGTGGCGAAGGGTGCAGGGTCCGGTGGGAGAGAGGCGTCGACTGACGCCATTGTCCTCGTAACCCAGTCGCCTGGAAACACCCAAGGAGGGCCGGTTGTCCTCGCGTGCCGATGAGACTGCTGCCTCGGCATGCAGGTGATCGAACGCCAGCGTGAGAACGGCGGTGCGCATGGCCGTGCCGATCCCCTGTCCACGGACCGCAGTGTCGAGCCAGGAAAACGAGTCCACGAGGCTCGACTCTTCAGTAGGACTGCATGAAGAGCCGCCGACGGTTCGCCTCGAGATCCAGGCCTTCGAGCATTATGGAGGACGGGTCGTGCTCCGCATCGTCGGGGAGGAGCCGTACAAGGCCCGGCAGGTCGCACTCGCGAACCGGCCGGAGCGACACGCTGCCGTTGCGCAGACGAATACAACCGAGCGGCCAGTCGTCGCCAAGCTCGTACACGCGGCGAGGCTACCGGAGACCTCATGTGGCCACTCGCCTGATGGCGTGATCCGGATACGGCGTGATCCGGATACGGCGTGATCCGGATAAACAGACCAGGCGCTCGACCCCTGTCTGCGTGGCTGACACGTAGAGGGAGAGAACACCGCCCGCCCCACCGGGCCTCGCACACGGCCGGCGGTCGGTGCGATCGCCGGGTGGAGCACGACGCCGCCCGGTTCCGCACTGGCAACGACGACGGCGTCCATAGCGGAGCCGCGCTGGGCAAGGTGGCGCAGCTCGCCCGCTCGACGAGCAAGGGGGGCCGGCACGTCCTCCCGGACGTCGCAAGTGTCGAGCAGACGATTCACCGCCGCGTCATTGCGTTGGCGGCCAGTGGTCGACTGGCGAGGACCACGGAAGGAACCAGCGGTGGCCAGGCACCAACCCGAACCAGCGCGCGGATGGCAGCGACGGCATCCCGGTTTCGCTTGGCAAGGAAGCTCACTCCCCCGGAGGCCGAGATGAGCATCGTCAGCTCACCTTGGGTACCTCGGCATCCTTACCGAAACGCCCTCGTCCATGGTCACGCACACGCCGTTCACGCGCACGTTGCTGATGGCGCCCGCAACGCTGTTGTGCCCGCCGTCGGCGCATCGCCATCTCGGTAGGGTCCAATGCCGAGCAGGCGATCGACGGTCGTGAATTCGTAGCCGCGCAACGCCAGCTCGGAGATGGTGAGCGCGACCGCGGCGACGGTGGCCGCCCGAACGCCACCCTTCGCGTCGAACCCGTCGTGGAAGATGACGATGCTCCCGGGTCGCACCTTGGCAACCGCCCTACGGGCGATCCGTTCGGGCGCAGGTTGGAATACCTCGAGCACGTGGGCGAAGTCCCCGGAGACGAGCTGGAGCGACTCCTCGCGCGCCACGGTGAAGAGCGCTGGAGTGCGGAGGAGCCACGGTGGCCGGAAGAGCACGGGTCGGATCCCGAGATGCCGTGCGAACACTTCGTCGGCGCGGTGCACCTCATTGCGCACGACGTCGCGCCCGATGCAGCGCCCGAACCGGTGCGAATATCCATGGCTTCCGAGCACGTGGCCCTCACGAAGGAGGCGGCGGGCGGCCTCGGGGTGGCGTTCGATGCAGGCGCCGACAGCGAAGAAGGTGGCAGGGATGCCCGAGGCAGCGAGCACGTCCGCGATCTGCGAGGTGTACGGCTCGTTCGGTCCGTCGTCGAACGTCAGAGCCACGAGACGCGCGGTCGTTCGTCGGCGATAGGGGAACGGTCCGAGCAGTTGGGAGTATGGGGACATGAGCGTCCAGTACGACGCTGCGGCGCCGATCGAGCCTGCCACAAACCAGCGGGTCGGTCCGCTGCGGTGTCGCGGCGTCGGGGTGCAGGGCGACGTCAGACGAGCCCGACCACGTACATGCTGGTACGCAGGAGCACCGCGCCGAGGGCGAGCACGGTCGCGGCGATGAGCAGGCGAGAGGCCCACAGGATGAAAGAGGATGACTGCGCCGCGCGCCGGAACGCCGGAGCGGTGCCGACCACCGGCCGCCCGGTCACACGGTTCAGCCAGTAGGCGACGAAGTAGTAGAGGAAGAAGGTGACGACGAGGTTGTACGCCAGGCCCCGTTGGAGCCGGCGCGGCGAAGTGAACGTGGGGTTGTGTCGGTCGAAAACGACCGGTCCCCGTCGCTGAAGGCGCCGCAGCAGATCCAACTCGTCGCCGCCTTGGGTCATCTGCGTGTTGTAACCGGGCCATACTGCCCGGCGGAAGGCGAGGTTCGTCGCGGTGACGTAGAGCACGCGTCCGGTGAGCCGGTGGACGAGGGCGACGGCGCCGAACAAGAGCGTCGGGTACGTTCTTGCCCAGAATGAGGTGGCGTCGGTGAAGCTGCACGGGCCGCCGACGGCGACACATGACGGGTGCTGGGTGAGCACCTCGTCGATACGGGAGAGCCAGTCGGGGGCGAAGGTGGTGTCGGCGTCGGTGGACACGACGAATTCCCCGCGTGCGAGTGCCGTTCCCCGCTGGCGCGCCCAGCACACGCCTGGCCGCTCTTCGTGCACGACCGTCGCACCGAAGCCGCGCGCGACGACGGCAGTCGCGTCGCTGCTGTTGTTGTCGACGACGATGATCTCGATGTCCCCGGCGAAGTCCTGGTCGGCGAGGGACTGCAGACAGTCCCCGATGTAGCGTTCTTCATCGAGGGCGGGGACGACGACGCTGAAGCGTGGGCGCGCAGCGAGCGGCATCACTGGCAGTTCGCCGGGCATGTCCGTCTCCTCGCTCTGCACCACCATTTGTCCCCTGATTCTCCGCTGACCGAGATTCGCGAGTCAGCGCGCGAACGTAGGTTCGATACGTGACAAAGTGCCTTTCAGCTGGGAGAATGGGTGGTGACAAGACACCGACTGCCGAGCGAAAGGCACCCGTCTGGTGGCAAGGATAGCCAACCAGGAGCGCCGCGCGCGGCCATACGCGAATGCCGCCCGACCGCCGCGTTCGGATCCTATCGCTCATCGTCCGTGGATACAACTCGTTCACAAGGGCTCGGACGCCGCATCGTGCACGGTGGCTCGGGGTGCTCCGCCGGGGCGCCCGCGCAATAGGTGCTCTCGAAAGGGTATGTCTTCGCAGCCGTCGCGATCTGGTCAAGATGCACGTCGGCGGTATGCGCGAAGAGCGCAAGATCGTTGGTGCCATGTGGCCTCCTGCGATCGGCATGGATGCACACGTCGCCCTCTGCGGCCACGTCTCCCATGGTGTGGACCGGGAGCCCGATGGCGCCACGCCGCGTCGAGGAGATCGAGGATCGTGTGCGAAGCTGAGCGCTCAGCTACGGCCTGCCTCCTGCAGCACCTGCGGGTGACGGAGGGAGATGTCGGCGCATGCCTCGCACACCGACTCGGGGACGAGGCCAATGCGCATGAGCACGCCGAAGATCTTGCAGCCGAGGCAGAGCCCCAGCCCAGCTTCGAGGGTGGCGGCGCAGGCGAGCGCCCCGGTGACCACGAGCGCCGCCATGTGGGCGTCCGCTGCGAACCACAGGAGCACCGCCGTGGTGCTGAAGGCGGTGCCGATGCCCTGGGCGAAGCGTTTGGGCGGTCCCGGCACGAGCTTGGGCTTGCCGAACCGGGGTGCGACGACCGACGTCGCAAGGCGACCGAGCGGGCTCAACGTGGGGCCCGTCGCCACCCGGGCCCAGAAGCCGGCGGCGAGGACCACCAAGAGCCACGGCTGCCGTGCGGCGATCGCAGCCGCGCTCATGAGGGCCACACCGGCGGCCACGGTCCGTGCCGCCTTCTCGTTGACGGGATCGGGGAACGAGACGAGCGATCGGAGGGTCACGCTGAAATCTTACCAAATTGCTCAGGTATCTGCTCCAGTCAGTGTGATCCCGGCTCGGGACAGGCGTAACGGGCAAGGCTCTCGGTCTCCTCCCCCTCCCAGCCGGTCCTCCCAGCCGGTCGTTAGGCTCGCCCGTCGTGGTCCGACGACGTGCCTCAACCGTCGCGGGTTCACGAGTCGCCCGCTGGAGCTGGACCCACTCGCAGTACCTCGGGCTCGCCCCTTTTCTCGTCGCCCTCACCATGCTCGGGCGGGCTGCCCAGAACATCGGCCAGACCACGTACCCCCTCGAAGGGCGCGAACTGCTCGGTGTGGGCAACGGGCTCATCGGGACGATGACCGCCGTCGGCGGCCTGGTCGGTGTGGCCATGGCGTTCACGGTGGCCGCACGGGTGACGCCTGCCAACGCCTTGCGGATGCTCGCCGTCGGGCAGGCGATGGTGCTCGCCGCCTTCGTCGCATTCGCACTCCCGGGCGGGGGCACTGCCTCCTTGTGGATCGGGGCGGTGCTCGTGTGGGCAGGCGGCGGGCTGGTCTTCCCCGCCACCATGACCGCGGTCGGGACCGGCGGGACCGGCAACCCGTCCCGGGCCGTCGCCGTCTACGCCGTCGGCCTGTCCATCGGGCTCACCGGGGGTCCGCTCCTCGAGGCTGGCGTGCTGCCGCTGTTGTCCGAGTCGCTTCGTGCGACCTTCGCCGCGTTGCTGCCGTTGCCGGCAGCCGCCACGGTGCTGTCGCTCGTCGGCGCGGCGGCATCCTGCGACCGCGGCGCCCGTGACCGTGGCACCC
>JAJZMN010000253.1 GCA_021850345.1 Actinomycetes bacterium
GGGTTCGCTCTCGTCGCCGTTCACGACGAGGTAGGTGACCGGGTCCTTGCGCAGCATCGACCACTTGCGCCCGGCCGGGAACCCCGCGCCGCCGCGCCCGAGAAGACTCGCCGCGTCGACCTCTGCCGCAACCGCCTCGGGCGTCATCGTGAGGGTCTTGCGCAACGCGTCGTAGCCGCCGGTCGCGAGGTAGCGCTCGAGCGTGTACGAGTCCTCGTAGCCCATCCGTGCGGTGACGATCCTGGGGGCGTCGGTGACCGGCATCAGGCCCCCTGCTCCTTCGCCGCCTCGGCACGCGCGGCTTGGGCCCAGGCCATCTCCGCGCGCTCGGAGGCGACCCGCTCGCGGGTCACCCGCAGGCCACCGCTGCGCCGCACGCGCACGAGCGTGCCGTGGGGAGGGATCTCGCCGTCCCGGAGTCCCGCGCGGAGGTCTTCGACGAGCTGGTCGAAGGCGTCGGCGCTGAGACCGCCCACGTACCGGTGGTTCACCGTGACACAGGGCGTGCGGTCGCAGTCCGCCAGGCACTCGGCGTCCTCGAGCGTGATCATGCCGTCCGCCGTCGTGCCGCCCGCGCGCACGCCGAGGGTGTGCTCGGCGTGCTCGAGCAGCTCCTCGGCCCCGCCGAGAAGGCAGGCGATGTTGGTGCAGATCGACACGAGGTACCGGCCGATGGGCTCGGTGTGGAGCATGTCGTAGAACGACGCCGTCCCGCGCACCTCGGCCGGAGTGATCCCGAGAAGGTCCGCGATCTCCTCCATCGCCTCGGGGCAGAGCCAGCCGTCCTGCTCCTGGGCCAGGTGGCAAAGCGGGATGAGCGCCGATCGCGGCTCGGGGTAGAGGGCGACGAGCTCCCGCGCGCGCTGGGCAAGCTCCGGAGCGAAGTGGCTCACCGGTCGACCTCGCCCATGACCGGGTCGACTGAGGAGATGGTGGCGACCGCGTCGGCGATGAGGCCGCCGCGAAGCAGCGCCGGCACCGCCTGGAGGTTGACGAAGCTCGGCCCCCGGATGTGGAGCCGGTAGGGCTTCGACGAGCCGTCGGAGACGAGGTAGCAGCCGATCTCGCCGCGCGGTGACTCGATCGCCACGTACACCTCGCCCTCGGGCACCCGGAATCCCTCGGTGAAGATCTTGAAGTGGTGGATCAGCGCCTCCATCGACTCGTCGATCCGCGCACGGGGCGGGGGCGTCACCTTGCGATCCTGGACGCGGTAGTCGCCCGGTGGCATGCGCTCGACGATCTGGCGGACAAGCTTGATCGACTCCCGGATCTCGTTCAGCCTGATCGCATAGCGGTCGAAGTTGTCGCCGTAGGTCCCGACGATGACGTCGAAGTCGAGCTGCGCGTACTCGAGGTAGGGCATCGAGCGCCGCAGGTCCCATGGCACGCCGGTGGACCGCAGGATCGGCCCGGTCACCGACAGGGCGACCGCCTCCTCGGCGGTGATGCTCCCCACTCCCTCCATGCGCTCGCGGAAGATCGGTTGGCCGGTGAGCAGCTCGTCGTACTCGTAGGTTCGCCGCAGCACCGTGTCGCAGATGATCTCGACGTCGTCCTCCCAGCCGTCGGGAAGGTCGGCGGCCACACCCCCGGGCCGGATGAAGTTGTGGTTCATGCGCAGCCCGGTCGTCTTCTCGAAGAATGCGAGCACCATCTCGCGTTCGCGGAATCCGTAGATCATCATCGAGGTCGAGCCGAGGTCCATCCCGTTGGTCGCCATCCACATGAGGTGCGACGAGATCCGCTGCAGCTCGGACATGAGCATGCGGATCCAGGTCGCCCTCGGCGGCAGGTCCACGCCGAGCAGTGCCTCGGTGGCCATCGAGAACACGAGCTCGTTGTTGAGCGGCGAGAGGTAGTCCATGCGCGTGACGTTCGTCGCGCCCTGGACGTAGGTGAGCTCCTCGCCGGTCTTCTCCATGCCCGTATGGAGGTAGCCGATGACCGGCTTGGTCCGAAGGACCGTCTCGCCGTCGAGCTCGAGCATGAGGCGGAGCACCCCGTGGGTGGAGGGGTGTTGCGGCCCCATGTTGATGATCATCGTCTCGTCGGTCGGCCGCTCGATGTCGACGTCCCCGGTGTCGAGAACGCCTCCATCGGGGATCCGGAGGACCGCGCCGGCTTCGCGGCGGAGCTCGTCGGGTGGGGTCTGCGTGCGTGTGGCGAGCTCCTGGGCTCCCTCCGAGGTCTCGGCGATCGTGGCGCGTTGCGCGCGTCGGACCCCCGTGAACCGCTCGGCACCCGGGCCGCGGGATCCGTCGCTCACCGCGGGCCCGGCGCTTCCTTGAATTGCACCGGCACTCTGCCGACGCCGTAGTCCTTTCGAAGCGGGTGGCCCTCCCAGTCCTCGGGCATGAGGATGCGGGTGAGATCCGGGTGTCCGTCGAAGCGCACGCCGAAGAGGTCGAAGGCCTCGCGCTCCATCGCCTCGGCGCCGGGATACAGATCCCACAACGACGCCACCACCGGGTCGTCTTCGGGGACCTGCACACGCACGCGCACGCGACGGCGCAGGGAGAGCGAGAGCAGGTTGGCCACGATCTCGAACCGCTCCGGCTCAACCCCGGGAGGCAGCGCGCGTCCGGGATGGGTGAGGTAGTCGACGGCGGTGAGGTCGGACAGCTGTTCGAATCCCGAGGCGCGGTACGCGGCGACGAGATCGTGGTAGGTGGGCCTCGGCGGGAACGCAACTTCGTCGGTCCAGCGGCCCGTGGTCCGCGGCACGTCGAGCGGCGGCGTGCCGGCTTCGGCGCTCCCGGCCGCAGCGCTGGAGGCGGCCTCCGTCATCGGGGGGTGGCGACGCGCACCGCATCGGGTGCCTCGGGGACCCACCCGGCGAGCTCCTCGCGACGCGCGGCGCGCTCGGGACGCCGGGCGATCTCGCCGGTACGGATCTTCTCGTGGAGCGTCAGGATCGAGTGGAGGAGCGTCTCGGGGGACGGCGGGCATCCGGGCGCGTACACGTCGACGGGTACGACCTGGTCCACGCCCTGGACGATCGCATAGTTGTTGAACATGCCGCCGCTCGATGCGCACACGCCCATGGAGATGACCCACTTCGGCTCCATCATCTGGTCGTAGACCTGGCGGAGCACCGGCGCCATCTTCTGCGAGACCCTTCCGGCGACGATCATCAGGTCCGCCTGCCGCGGAGAGGCGCGGAAGACCTCCATGCCGAGACGGCTGATGTCGAAGTCCGCCGCGCCCACAGCCATCATCTCGATGGCGCAACACGCCAGTCCGAACGTGGCGGGCCACACGCTGTTGCGACGGGCCCACTTCACGAGATCCTCGAGACGGCCCGTGAGGAAGTTGTGCTGGAGGTCTTCGAGACCCACGGTCCCGCGCCCCTACGCCGCCTGCCCGGGCGCCCCTGGTTCGGTCGGGACGCGGCCGATCGTCGTCTCGCTCGTCCTCGTCGGGACGCCCGGCTCGAGCCGACGTCCCGGGCCCCACTGCAGCGCCCCGTTGCTCACGAGGTAGATGAAGGCGACGAGCACCACCGCCGCGAACACCAGTACCTCCACGAGCCCGAACACCCGCAGCCCACGGAAGACCACCGCCCACGGGTAGAGGAAGATCACCTCGATGTCGAAGATGATGAAGATCATCGCCACGAGGTAGAAGCGGACCGGGAAGCGCGACGGCGGCTCGCGGCTGGGGATGATCCCGGACTCGTAGGGGGCGATCTTCTGCGCAGTCGGCCGCTGGCGCGGCGCGAGCAGCTTCGACGCGCCGAACGAGAGCCCTGCAAAGAGCGCTCCGAGGACGAGAAGCAAGAAGATCGGAAGGTACTGGTCCACGGCAAAGCCGTTTTATCACGGGCTCGTGCACACGAGCACATCCTCGGACGCGCCACGGCCGTGTCCCGCACTCCGCCGCCCGCGGGTGGTGTCGGGTGCCGCGGCACGCCGCGCCTACGATCCTGGAGGTGACCCCGCAGGACGCGCCGACGCCCGAGAACCGAGCAGGCGAGACGCCGCGCCCGAAGAGGCAGCCCCCGTCGAGAGCGGCGCCCACACCCGCGTCGACGGCCCGCTCGACGACCCGCTCGACGGCCCGCTCGACGGCCCGCTCGACGACCGCCAAACGGCCGAGGCAGGCGGCGAAGGCGTCCAGCCGCAACCGTTCGCACGATCACCTGCACGATGTCGTGATCGTGGGGGGCGGCCCTTCGGGATCCTCATGCGCGTACTGGCTCGCGGACGCCGGCTGGGACGTCGCGGTGATCGAGAAGAAGCAGTTCCCGCGGGAGAAGACGTGCGGGGACGGGCTCACCCCCCGTGCGGTCCGGCAGCTCGCGGACATGGGGCTCGAGGACGCGCTGGGCGGTTCGCACCGGTACACGGGACTGCGTTCGTGCGGCTGGGGCCTCGTCCTCGAGATGCCCTGGCCCCAGCACCCCGTGTTCCCCGCCTACGGCTACACCATCACCCGCCACGACCTCGACGGGCTCGTCGCCGAGCGCGCCGCCAAGGCGGGTGCGATCGTCCACCAGCACACCGAGGCAGTCGCGCCGATCCTGGCCGCAAGCCGCGCAGCCGCGGCGGCCGGATCCCCGGCCTCGGCACCTCCTGGGGAGGCGGGCACCGGGACCTCCCTCCCCGAGTGCGCAGGCGTCATCGTCCGAGACCTCGAGACCGGCGGGACGCGTGAGGTCCGGGGCCGCTACCTCGTCGTGGCCGACGGGTCGAACTCCCGGGTCGGGCGCACCCTCG